>CAZLDA010000125.1:0-2458 GCA_964557875.1 uncultured Pseudomonadales bacterium
GGTCTGCGTCACGACGGGAAACTTCCGGCGCGGCTGACCATCGCCGGCAGCTCTTTGCCGAGCACACCGCCGAGCCAATGCGCGGTTTCGATCACCGAATCGAGCTCACCGTCGTGTTCCACCTTCATCCGATCGAGCATGTAGATGAGGTCTTCGGTGCCGATGTTGCCGGTGGCCTTCGGCGCGAACGGACAGCCGCCGATGCCGCCGATGCTGGCGTCGAGCGTCTCCACCCCAACCTGCAAAGCGGCGAACGCATTCGCGATGCCGGTGTTGCGCGTGTTGTGGAAGTGCGCACGCAGCGGCAACGCCCCCAACGACTGATGCAAGGCGCCAAACAGGTCGAGCACCTGGCCGGGTACGCCGACGCCGATGGTATCGGCCAACGCGAGTTCCACGGGACCCGCATCGGCAAGGCGCATCGCCACATCGAGCACACGGCGCGTATCGACGTCGCCTTCGAACGGACAGCCGAATGCCACCGCGATGGTCGCCGTGGCACGGAATCCGCGCCGGGCGGCGTCGCGCAGAATCTCGCAACCCACCGTAACCGCCTCGTCGACGGTCTGGCCCTGATTGCGCGAACCGAACGTGTCGGTCGCGGGCACTACCATGCCGACTTCCTGGAGCCGTTCAGTAGCCAGCGCGCGGTCGTAGCCGCGGCGATTCAGTATCAAACCGGCGTATGTCACGTCGCCCCGCTGCGGCAACCCTTTGCACACCGCTTCAGCATCGGCCATCTGCGGCACCCGCGCGGGATGCACGAAGCTGGTCACTTCGATGCGGCGGAAGCCGGCTGCGAGCGCGCGATGAATGAGCGTGAGCTTGTCGTCGGTGGAGAGAATCGTGGATTCGTTCTGCAGTCCGTCGCGTGGACTGACTTCCATTACCGTCACCGATCGCGCCCCCGCTCCTCGATTCATCTTGGCCATGGGGAACCTCTCAGGCTGTGTCAGCCGCCGCTGAAGCCGTCGCGCAATGCCACCGTGCGATTGAACACCGGCCGGTCGGCGCAATGCGAATCGTCTTTGCAGAAGTAACCGAGCCGCTCGAACTGAAAACGCGGCGCCTCGGATTCGACGATGGCCCGTTCGACGAACCCTCTACGCACCGTCAGCGACGCCGGATTCAGCGCGGTCGCGAAATCGAGCTTGGCGGGGTTCGGATCGTTGAACAATTGCTCGTACAAACGAAATTCCGCGGCCACCGCCGAGCCCGCCGACACCCAGTGGATGACGCCTTTCGGCTTCAGGCCGCTGGTGTCCGAACCGCTCTTCGATTCCGGCACGTAACTGCAGCGCAACTCGACCACCTCTCCGCTCGCGTCTTTCACCACATCGTCGCAGCGGATGATGAAGCCGTTGCGCAACCTCACCATCCCGCCGGCCACGAGGCGTTTGTATTTCGGCGGCGGCGAGGTGGAGAAATCGTCGCGTTCGATGTACAGCGTGCGACCGAACGTCAATTGCCGCGCGCCCATGTCGGCCCGTTGGGGATGCCACGTGGCCGACAGCACTTCGTCCGTTGCATTCGGATAGTTCGTGATGGTCACCTTCAGCGGATCGACCACCGCCATACCGCGCGGCGCGATTGCCTCCAGATCGTGGCGGATGCAGAACTCGAGCAGGCTCAGTTCGATCACGTTGTCCTGCTTCGTTACGCCGATGCGGCCGCAGAAATCGCGAATGGCCGCTGGCGTGACGCCCCGGCGGCGCAAGCCGGCGATGGTCGGCATGCGCGGGTCATCCCAACCGGCAACGTGTTTGCCGGTGACCAGTTCGTGCAACAGCCGCTTGCTCATCACCGTGTATTCGAGGCCCAGTCGCGAGAACTCGATCTGTGGCGGATGAAAGTTGACGTTGATGTTGTCGAGCACCCAGTCGTACAGCGGGCGATGGTCTTCGAACTCGAGCGTGCACAGCGAGTGTGTAACGCCTTCGAGCGCATCGCAGATGCAATGCGTGAAATCGTACGTCGGATAGATGCACCACTTGTCGCCGGTGCGCTGGTGATGCGCGTGCCGGATGCGATACAGCACCGGGTCGCGCATGTTCACGTTCGGCGATGCCATGTCGATTTTCGCGCGCACCACATAAGCGCCGTCGGGAAACTCACCCGCGCGCATACGCGTGAACAGATCGACGCTTTCGGCAATCGGCCGGTTGCGGTGCGGGCTGTCCTTGCCCGGCTCGGTCAGCGTTCCGCGCGTCGTGCGGATTTCTTCGGCCGACAACGCATCGACGAACGCCTTGTCGTCGCGAATCAGCTGCATCGCGAACTCGTACAACTGCTCGAAATAGTCGCTCGCGTTCGTGAGATGTTCGCCCCAGTCGAAGCCGAGCCAGCGAACGTCTTCCTGAATCGATTCGACGTACTCGTCGTCTTCCTTCAGCGGATTGGTGTCGTCGAAGCGCAGGTAACAGAAGCCGCCGAACTCGCGGGCCACACCGAAATTCAG
>CAZLDA010000125.1:2468-8618 GCA_964557875.1 uncultured Pseudomonadales bacterium
GATGTGGAGGTAGCCGTTCGGTTCCGGCGGAAACCGCGTGACCACACCCGCCACCACCTTTTCGTCGAGGTCGCGCCGAACGCGCTGGCGGATGAAATCGGTGGGTTCGGCCGGCTTTGACTCATCGAGTGACATGCAGATTCCGTGCGGGTGCGTACGTGGCGAAAACGCGGCGCATTGTAGCGGAATCGCCTGCATCGGAACCGCGGGGGCAGCCGCGCGAGCAAGCAAGCCGGAATATCTCTACTAGACTCTGTCAGAGCACCCCATGGGAGTGGGCATGCAGACGGATCCGCAGGAACGCAGCCTGAATGAGCTGATCGAGATCGCCAAGCGTGCGCAGAGCATTCTCGGCCACCTCGATCTCGAAGCCATTGCCAGCCACGACCCCGACGCGGTCGCGAAACTGGCCTCCGTGGCAAATGCGATTCAGGCGCTCGACGAGGGCGAAGACGTTGCCTTCATCCCCGGCATCGACGAGGACGTCAAAGACGCAGCAGGCCCGCCGGTGCTCGATCCGCGCCAGGTGCGCCGCTCCGAACTGATGGAGTTGCTCGACAAGGCCGGCTATTCGAACCGGCTCGGTCGCATCTACGTCGAACCCTCGGACACCCCGGAAAAACCGCTCGAATTCGTTGCGCACCAGGACGGTCTGCCGCTGTTCGACATCTGCCTCGCACCGGACTACAGCCCGGCCGACGGCGCACACGGCATCTTCATTTCGAACCGCGGCGTGTTCTCGGTGATGGTGCCGAAGCCGATCGTCGAAAACCGCTGGCGCGTGTTACGCAGCGTGCCCTACGAAAGCGAAGCGGAGCTGATCGACACGGTGCGCCGCTACATCGCCCGACCGGCCGCCGGCGAAGCGTGACGGCCGCTCGTGACGGCTGCTCGTGACGAACAGGCGCCTCACTTGCGCCTCATTTGAAGCGGCGATACGCGAGATAGCACAGGTAAATGAGTGCGACTCCGCCGCTGATCCCGATCACCACCACCAATCCCTCGTCGAGCGTCTGAGGCGGCCGCACACTGGTCGCCGCTACCGAGAAGACCACCAGTCCTGCGAGCAGCGCGCCGAACGCCGAATAGAAGAACTTCGATACCACCAGCCGATCGCGCGCATCCCAACGACCGAGCAAAGCGCCGGCCCAGCGATACATCAGCAGCGACAGACCGCCGCAGAACAACGCGGCGAACAGGAGCGGCGCCGATGGCTCGTGCGCCAGCGCCCACATCGACAGCAGGCCGAGGGTGGCCATGCCCACGGCGACGACGCCGCAGACATAGCCGATTGCCCGGGCAACCGATTCAGGAATTTCGTCCTGCATCACGCTGCCTCCGCGCCTAGCTCTCCTGCGAGGCCTGGTAGATGTCGGTGCCGAGCGACTGGCCGGAGATCGCTGTGTAGCCCGCGTTGGCCAATGTGCCGACACCGTAGCCGACCGCGAACGACGTGCCCAACGCGCCCATCGCATTGCGCAACGCCAGACCCGCATCGATTCCCGTGATCGAAATGCCTGAGACATTGATCGCGTCAACCCCGCCGCTCACCTGATCGATTTCCGCTGCAGATAGCGTCCTCATGTTCTCGTCCTCCTGACTGTTGTGTGGTTCGGGTTCCTGTCGACCCGCTACCGACACTACGCAGCGTTCGCATGCGCCGAAAACCGACATGTCGGAGAGTGCTTTGCGATTTCGGCCGCTCTGCGTGTGCGACATCGGCCCGCTCCTCTGCGGCTCACGCGTGCACCGCCTCGTTCACACCTTCATGCACGAGCTCGCGCACAAGCGACCAGTGCGACCATTGGCTCGGATACGCGCTGATCTCCTGCTCCGCCATCGTGCACAGCCGCTGCGTGATCGTCGCGATGCGAGCCGCACGTTCGTAAGCCCGCGACGCGGTAGCGGCAATCACCGGCCCCGCGGTAGTCACCGATACGCCGTCCGCGTCGTAGTGAGTGAACAGCGGCAACACATCGGCGTGGCCGAGCACCGCGAGTTCCGCCGGACCTCGCACCACGTGTGCGCGGCGGCCGAAGAAACCGACTTCGACGGTTCGGCCGAAACGGCGCGGCAGGTCGTACAACACCACCACGATGGCGCCTTTTCGCAACGCGCGCACCGCCTGCGCACCGTCGCCGGCGCGCACCACCGTCAATGCGATCGAAGGCTCCGCGAGTCGTGCGAACGCTCGCTCCTCGATCTCGCTCCACGCGCGGCGGCGCATCACCAGAACGCGTTTCGTCGTCGACATCGCGAGGCCCAGTTGCCGCAGCCCCTCGAGATAGTCGCCGAGGTGGATGGTGGCCACGAGCACCCCGCGCGGGCACGCGCTCAGGTAATCGCCGATACGGGCAGCGTCGCGCAACACGCTGCGGGGCCGGTGGCGCGGGTCGGTCCAGCTCACACTCTCCAAATACCTATAGAAAAACCAGTCATGGATCAGGCGACGTGCAGCCGCTTGCGACTCTCCCAACAGTTCCTCAAAGGCGTACGTTAGCGGCTCGAGGTTCATTGGCAGCAGACGATGCGCCAGCACCCTCGACATCGAACGCCGCACGCGCAACGTCGGGTCCAACGGCGAAACGCGCTGCAGTGCGGCGAGAGCGGATCGGTAGCTGGCAGTGGATCTGGTTCTGATGAAACGTCTCATTCCCCTACTCCGTTCAAATCCCGTTGAACCCCGGAGCGTGGCGCTGTTCCGGGAGTCTGCTGTTGCGTTTCGCGGTGCTGCCACGTTCGGCGCCACACGGCTCGGCGCCGGCGCGACCGCTGGCGCTACCACCGCACTGATCGCCACGATCGTCGCTGCCGCGATTGCATTCGTGGCATTCGGCCAATACGCGCGTAAGGAAACCGTCAGCGGCTATCTCGAACCCGATCGCGGTGTCATCCGTGTGTTTCCGCCACGCGGCGGCGTCATCGAACGTATCCACGTGTCCGGAGGCGACAGCGTTCGTCGCGACGACGTGCTGTTCAATGTCGTGGATCTGCAATCCATGCCGGAAGGAACCGATGCGGACACGCGGCTTCTATCCGGATACGCGAACGAACGCGCCGCACTCGTCGCGGCGCGCGAGCGCGAATCGAATCGCTTGGCAGCCGACCGTGCGGCTTTGCTCGCGCAGCTGCAGACGACTTCGCGACAAGCCGACGAAGTGAGCCGGCTGATCGACGTACAGGTAGAACAGAATGCACTCGCCGATCGGCAACTCGACGCGTTGGCCAAGCTCCACGACAGCGGCGCGTTGCCCGCGGTGGAGTGGTTGTCGCGACGTGAGCAGCACCTGCAGGTTCGCGAACGTCTGCAGACCACGCGGCAATCTTACGAGCGCATCGTCGGTGAACGCGCATCGCTAACCGCGCAGCTGAGGCGACTGCCGCTCGACCACGCCGAGCGTGTTGCGGATCTGGATACACGCGAGACCGCCATCGAACGCGCCGAAGTGCAGATACGCGCCCGCCGCAACTTCGACGTCCGCGCGCCGGTAAGCGGGCGCGTGGTGACGGTGAACCGGAAAGTCGGCGACACCGCATCACCGTCGGAGTTCGCGCTGACGCTGATTCCAGACGACTCGAAACTGATCGGTCGCCTGCTGATTCCAACGACTGCCATCGGCTTCGTCGAACCCGGCCAGGACGTGCGCATGCGTTACGACGCATTTCCGTACCAGCATTTCGGCGTGCACGGCGCACGAGTGCGCGAGATCGCGCGCAGCGTGTTGTTCGATGGCGACGACTACGGACCCTTGCGCGTCACGAAGCCGGCTTACCCGGCGTCGGTGGAACTGCTCAGCCAGACGATCGGCGCCGACGCGCGCGACGTGCCGTTGCAATCGGGCATGCTGTTCAGCGCCGACATCGTGCTGGAGCGGCGCAGCATCCTGGAATGGGCAATCGAGCCGTTGCTCGGCATGCGGGGACGCGGCTGATGCGCGGCCGATTGCCGGTACTGCTGCAATCCGAAGCGTCCGAGTGCGGTCTGATCTGTCTCGCCATGCTCGCGGCATTCCACGGCGGTGGAACAGACACGCACGGATTACGAAAGCGTCTCGGCGCGACGCTGCGCGGTTGGTCGTTGCGCACGCTGATCGCCGCCGCCAGCACGCTCGGCTTGTCTGCACGCGCACTTCGCGTAGACATCGACGAACTGCATCAGCTCACCTGCCCCGCGATATTGCACTGGGATTTCGACCATTTCGTCGTGCTGAAACGCGTCGCGAAACGCCACGTGGAAATCCACAACCCCGCCGTCGGCGAACGGCGCTTTCCGTTTGCCGAGCTCTCGAAACACTTCACCGGCGTCGCACTCGAACTAACCCCAACGGCAGCGTTCGAGCGCGCGGCACATACGCCGCGATTGAGCCTCTGGTCGATGTGGCGCGGCAGCGAGATGCCGCGCGGGCATATCGTGCAACTGGTCGTGCTGTCCGCGTTCATTCAGTTGTTCGCGCTCGCGACGCCGTCTTATATGCAGCTGGTGGTGGACGACGTGCTGGTGAAACAGGACGTCGACGTGCTGCCGCTGCTCGCGCTCGGCTTTCTGCTGCTGGCAGTGCTGAACGTCGCGACGAAAACTCTGCGCGGGTTCGCGGGTCTGTATTTCGCGAATCGGCTGAACTTCGCTCTCGGTGCGAGGTTGTTCTTCCACCTGATCCGGCTTCCGCTCGAGTATTTCCATCGCCGTCACGTTGGCGACGTGGTATCGCGTTTTCGCTCGCTGAAACCGGTACAGGAGTTCATCACCGGCGGCGTTGTCGCGGTCGTCATCGACGGCGCCATGGCACTGACGACGCTGATCGTCATCTTCATCTACTCGCCCGTGCTCGCCGGCATCGCACTCGTCGCATTCGTGCTTTATGCGGCACTGCGCGTAGCCCTCCTGCAACCGTTGCGCAGGCGCAACCACGAGAACATCGCAGCCGACGCGCGGCTCGATTCGCACTTTCTCGAGACGATTCGCGCGCTTCAGGGAGTGAAGCTGTTCGGCAGGGAAGCCGAGCGCGAACGCACCTGGCAAGACCTGTTCGTGGAATCCATCAACACGAGTGTGCGGGTCGCGCGGTTCAATCTCGGCTACGACGCACTCAGCGGACTTCTGCTGGGCGTCGAGAGTGTGCTGATCGTGTTCGTAGGCGCACAACAGGTTCTCTCGGGTGCGCTGACCATCGGCATGCTGTACGCCTTCATCGCATACCGAACGCACTTCTCGAACGCGATGAACTCGCTGATCACGCAGGTCGTGCAGGGAATGATGCTGACGCTGCATCTCGAACGTGTCTCCGACATTGCGTTCGCCGAGCAGGAACCCGGCCTCATCGCACAATCGTCGTTCGCGGCTCCGGTGCGCGGCGCGCTGCGCGTGCACGACCTGAACTTCGCTTATCCAGGCGACGATCGACCGCTGTTGCACGACCTGAGCTTCAGCGTCGAAGCGGGCGAGAGAGTTGCCATCGTCGGACCTTCCGGCGTCGGCAAGTCGACGCTGCTCCGGCTGATGCTGGGCCTGATCAGGCCCGGCAGCGGTCGCATCTACATCGACGGCGTTTCACTCGACCGCCTCGGCATCCGTTCGTATCGCGCGGGTATTGCCGCACTGCTGCAGGACGACGCACTGCTGTCGGGTTCGATACGCGACAACATCGCCTTCTTCGATATCACACCCGACCTCGCGCAGGTCGAACGCGCCGCGCGCATCGCGCACATCTACGACGATGTCGTCCAGCTGCCGATGGGGTTCGACAGCCGCATCGGCGACATGGGGTCGGCACTCTCGGTCGGCCAGCAGCAACGACTGCTGCTCGCACGCGCGCTGTATCGCGAACCGTCGATCCTGTTTCTGGACGAAGGCACCGGCCACCTCGACCTGCCCACAGAACTCGCGATCATGCAGTCGATAGTGGAACTCGGTATCACGTGTGTTTACACCACCCACCGCGAAGCAGTAGCCCGACTTGCCGACAAGGTGATTTCGTTGGGAGGTTCCTGATGCGCCGAAGCTCGGGCGGACCTTGGTAGCCAGCGCGTTCCCACACCGATACTCTCCCGTCGCCATGACGCTGGGAGAACAAAAGGACGATGGACATCATCGATTTCGAGTGCGACACGCTCACGAAGGAGTGCATCGAAGACACGATGCGCCTGATCAAG
>CAZLDA010000126.1:0-8613 GCA_964557875.1 uncultured Pseudomonadales bacterium
GATTGGACCAATGCCCCGCCAATGAAATCGCATTGAGGATCGACTATGGTTGGTTGCTCGAGTGGGGGGACAGAACAATGCGAGTTGAGGACAAGGTCGTCGTCGTTACCGGCGGCGCGAGTGGGATTGGCCGTGCGTTGGCGCGTCGTTTTGCTGCCGAAGGTGCGGCGCATGTCGCCGTGGCGGATCTCGACGGTAAAGGTGCGGCGGCCGTTGCGGCTGAAATCGGCGGGTCGAGTCGGCAGGTTGATGTCGGCAAAGAGGCGGACATTCAGGCGCTCATAGAGACCACCGAGAGCGAGCATGGGCCGATTGCACTCTTCTGTTCGAACGCCGGTATCGGGATCGGTCGCGGCATCGATGCGTCCGACGAGGTATGGCAGAAAATCTGGGACGTGAATCTGATGTCGCACGTGTATGCCGCGCGCAATCTGATTCCGCGCATGGTGAAACGCGGCGGCGGCTATCTTTTGAACACGGCGTCTGCGGCGGGACTGTTGTCGCAGATCGGTTCGGTGACGTACGCGGTTACGAAGCACGCCGCGGTTGCACTCGGCGAGTGGTTGTCCATTACGCACGGCCACGAGGGCATCAAGGTGTCGGTGTTGTGCCCGCAGGCGGTACGCACCGGGATGACGGCCGGCGGCGACGGCGGCGTTGCCGGTCTCGATGGGATGCTCGAGCCCGAGCAGGTGGCCGACTCGGTCATCGAAGCGCTCGACCAGGAGCGCTTCCTCGTGCTGCCGCATCCGGAAGTGCTCACGTACATGCAACGCAAAACCGCGGACTACGATCGCTGGCTGGCGGGCATGCGTCGCCTCGCCGAGCAGTTCCGCCGCTAACGAATCAGCTGCTAACGAATCAACCGGAGGGAATGATGGGTACGACGATCCACGGCTTTTGCCACGAGAAATTTGCACGAGTTCGCGATGCATTCTCGGCCAACTTCGATGACGGCAGTGATCTCGGCGCGTCGTTTGCGGCGACCGTCGACGGCGAGTTCGTCGTCGACATCTGGGGCGGGCATCTCGACGAAGAGAAGAAGACGCCGTGGAAAGAAGACACCATCGTCAACGTCTACTCCACTACCAAGACGATGTCGTTCATCTGCGCGCTGGTGCTTGCCGATCGCGGCGAGATCGACTTCTACGAGAAGGTATCGAAGTACTGGCCCGAGTTCGCACAGAACGGCAAAGGCGACGTGGAAGTGCGCCACTTCATGAGCCACTCAGCGGGCTTGTCAGGCATGGACGGTCCGGTGTCCTCCACCGACGTCTACGATTGGGACAAGATGTGCGGAATGCTCGCAGCGCAGGCGCCGTGGTGGAAACCCGGGACGCAGAGCGGCTATCACGCGATTACGCAGGGTTTTCTGATCGGTGAAGTCGTTCGCCGCGTCACCGGCATGTCGCTCGGCACGTTCTTTCGCAAGGAAATCGCCGAACAGATCGGCGCCGATTTCCATATCGGCCTGGATCCGCGCCATTTCCCGCGCGTTGGCAATCTGATTCCGCCGCCGAGCAGCAACGCGCCCATTCCGAACACCGACCCGACATCGATCGCAGCGCGCACGTTCAAGTATCCACCGGTGAACGCACTCGACTCGCGCACTGCGGAGTGGCGTCGCGCCGAGATTCCCGCGGGCAACGGCCACGGTAACGCGCGTTCGGTGTGCAAAGTGCAGACCCTCGTGGCAAACGGGGGCAGCGCATTCGGCAAACGTATCCTGTCGCAAGCCGGGTGCGATCGCGTCTTCGACGAACAGAGCAACGGCGTCGATCTGGTGCTGGGCGTGCCCACCCGTTTCGGCATGGGCTACGGACTCACCAGCGAAGCGTTTCCGCTCGGCCCGAATCCGCACACCGCGTTCTGGGGCGGCTGGGGCGGCTCGTTGGTGATCGTCGACACCGATGCGCGCGTGTGCCTTGCCTATGTGATGAACAAGATGGGCGAAGGCACTACTGGAGATCTGCGCGCCGCGGGGCCCGCAATGGCGGCGTTTCAATCGCTGGCCTGACGCGATGAGCGGCGCCGTGACCGGCGACGGCGCTGCACGCGATCCGTGGAAAATCGAAGTCGCGCTGTTCCTCGCGATCACGTTCGGCATCACGTGGGCCATCGCAGTGATGGCGCTCGGCTTTTCGGCGTGGTTCGAGGCGCACTTCGGCCCGCTGACAAGTTCGTCGCCGTTCTTCTACGTTGCCGTATGGGCGCCGAACATCGCGGCGCTCGTACTAACGGGCGTACGAGGCGGCACTGCAGCCCTGAAGGACCTTTTCGCGCGGTTGTTTCGTTGGCGCGTTGGTGCGTGGGTGTGGATCGCAGCCATCGCGTTCTACCCGGTGCTGATGTTCGTCGTGCAACTCGTCAGGTGGGTGGTGTTCGAACAACCGCTGGCGACGGCCGAGACATGGCTGCTCGTCGCAGTGGGCGTGTTCAACGTTCCAGCGCTATTGCTCGGACCGCTCGGAGAAGAACTCGGCTGGCGCGGTTATCTGCTACCGCGAGTGCTGCAGCGAATGCGCCCCGCCACCGCCGCCATTGTTGTCGGATCGATCTGGATGTTGTGGCACTTGCCTGCATTCTTTGCCTCCGGTCTGCCGCAATCCGACATGGCACTGCCGGTGTTCGTGATCGCGGGCATCGCGTTATCGGTGTTCGTGACGTGGCTGTTCGTGAACGCAAGGCAGAGCATCCTGATTGCCGGTGTCATTCCTCATGCCATCGCCAACGCTTACGGTGCGGCAACAGGTTCGATGACGTGGATCAACGCGGTGGTGCTGGTGGCCGGTGCAATTCTGGTCGTCACCGTGCTGGGATCCTCGCTGAAGCCTCGTTCGGCCTGATCACGAAAGCGCGATGGCAATGACGCCTCCGGCGATGCACGCGGCCCCGAGCATTCGCGCGCGACGATCGTGCTCACCGAGCTGCGAACCGCCAAGGAACGCGGCGAACAGCATCGACACTTCACGCACCGGCGCAACCTGCGAAAGCGGTGCCATCGACACTGCGTACAGCACCATCACGTAGGCAACGGGCGAGAGCGCACCGATTACCAGCGCCGGCCGCCACATCTGCTTCGTGTAGTTCCGTAGCGGCAATGGTTCGCGTTGCCGGATCGCGAAGATCACCAACGCCGTCAGCGGCAGTCGCACCAGGTTGCTCAGGTAATCGACCAGCACGGGCGAGATGTTCGCATGCTTCACCGCATACCCGTCGATGACGCTGTAGGCCGCGATGAACGCACCAGTGGCAAGACCGTATCTGACACCTGCACGAAGGCGCGCGAGTTCGCCGGGCGAGTGCGTGCCGCCCCGCATCGCACGCAAAAGCGCGGAGCCGCCCGCGATGATGACGATGCCGCCAACGATCCCAAGCACGCCCAGCCAACCGACCAACCGAAGCGCTTCACCGAGGAACAGGGTGGCTATCAACGCAGTAAGCAATGGCCCTGTGCCGCGCGCCAACGGATACACGACCGACAGATCGCCAAGGCGATATCCACGCAGCAGAGTAACGAAGTACAGCACGTGGACGGCGCCGCTCGCGGCCACGAGGCTCCATTGCAGCGGGCCGAATCCGGCGACGTCGCGCTGGATGAACCAGATGCCGACAGGCGCCCAGACGATGCACTGGGCAACGTTGCTGAGCAGTGCGATGCGAACATCGCCACCGCTTTTCTTCGCGACGAAGTTCCAAAGCGCGTGAACGAACGCGGCGACGAGAACCAGTCCGAGCGCGAGTAGGGGCATTGGGTTCGAGTGAGAGGTTAAGGGCCGACGCGCGCGCCATGGCGCGCAACGTCCGCCATCACGGCGCGCAGCTCATCGGCACTCAACACCTTCGGTCGTGAGATCGGCTCGCCACGTTCGGAAAAAAACGGCGTGCGTCGGTAAGTGCCGGTGATGCGCGCCCTCAACATCATGCCGCCCAGCCGCAGCGCCGCACCGAACATTCCGGTGCCACTGGGCTTCGGTTCACCGGCGGCCGATTGCGTGTTCACGCGCATCGACGCGGGCCCGAACGATGCGTCGAGCGATTGCGTGGAGTTCACCAGGCAGTCGTGTATCAGCCCAACGAACGACAACCGATAGTTCGCGGCGGTGTTGCCGACGGCGGTATTGCAACAGGCGGCGTACCAGCGCATCAGCCCGTGTGGCGTGAGGCGCATGCACGCGAGATGTTCGCGGCCGGTCGTAAACGTCAGCGCCTGCGGCGACGTTTGCACGATGTCGGTGCCGCCTCGAGCATCGAGAATTCGTTCAGGTGCGCCGAGGAAGTACGCGAACGCCTGGCAGTCTTTGCAGTAGCAGATGCCGCGGTTGACCGTGGTGTTTGTGGCAACTTCGCCGGCGAGCTTGCCGCAACGGCAGTGCCAGCGATGCGTCATCGGTCGTTCCCATCGTAGCCGTTCATCGTGATGACGACCTTGCCGACCACTTTGCGGTCCGTCAGCATCTTCATGGCGCCAACGGCGTCCTCGAGGGGAAACGTGCCGCAGATGTGCGGATCGATGCGCCCTGATTCGGCCAGGTCGAACAGCGCCTTGTGCACCTGCGCGCCTTTCTCGGGCTCTCGGCGCCCGTACTCGCCGGCGCGCACGCCGATCACGCTGAGCGACTTGATCAGAATCAGGTTCACCGCTGCTTGCGGCCAACGGCCGCTGGTGAACCCGATGGTCAGCAACCGGGCGTTCCAGTTCACGCATCGCATCGACTCGTCGAACACGTCACCGCCAACGGGGTCGTAAACTACATCCGCGCCGCGGCCGTCGGTCAGTTCTTTGACGCGATCGCGAAATCCGCCGAGGCTGCCGTCGGGCAGCGTGTAGTTGATGACATGATCCGCCCCGCGCGCTTTGACCACGGCGAGTTTTTCGTCAGTTCCGCCGGTGGCAATGACGGTGGCGCCCAGCACCTTGCCGAGGTCGACTGCGGCGAGACCCACGCCGCCCGTTGCCCCGTGCACGAGCAGCGTTTCTCCGGCCTGCAGATTGCCGCGCGGTACCAGTGCGACATATGCTGTCAGATACGCCGTTTGAAACGACGCCGCTTTTGCATAGCTCATGTTTCCGGGGATGGGTTGCGCGGCCTGAGCAGAAACGTTGATCGCTTCCGAAAAGCCGCCGTAACGAATTCCCACCACCACCGCATCGCCGACTTTGTGCGCAGTGACGCCAGGCCCCACCGCCGCGACATCGCCTGCCGCTTCACCACCCGGTGCAAACGGCAGCGGCGGCTTGAACTGATACTTGCCCTGAATCATCAGGATGTCGGGAAAGTTCACGGCGCATGCTTTGAGGCGTACCTGCACCTCGCCGGCGGCGGGCGGAGGTAGATCGATTTCCTCGAGAACAACGCTGCCGATGTCTTCCGCGATGCGATGGCAGCGAACAGTGCGTATCGGCGCCACTCCAGAGAACCGTTAGGCGATCAGCGCGGCAACCGCGCGGCGCGCCATTACCCGCACCAGATTTGCGCGGAACTCGGCCGTTGCATGCAGGTCGCTGTTGAAACGCTCGTAGTCGATTTCGACCGCATCCACCGCCTGCGGCACGAGCTTCGCGTTCAATGCCTGTTCCAGATTGACCGCACGGAAAGCACACGGACCCGCGCCCGTGACGCCGACGCGGATCTTGCCGCCGAAATCCGCAACCAGAACGCCCGCTACCGCATAGCGCGATGCCGGATTGGGAAACTTGCAGTACGCCGCGCGCCGCGGCACCGGAAATTCCACCGCTTTGACGATCTCGCCCGGTTCCAATGCGGTTTCGAACAGGTCTTTGAAATAACTCTCCGCCGGAATAGTCCGCTTGTTGGTGTGCACCGTGGCCCCGAGACCAATGACTGCTGCGGGATAGTCCGCCGCGGGATCGCTGTTCGCGATGGAGCCGCCAATGGTGCCGCGGTTGCGTACCTGACCGTCGCCGATCTGCCCGGCGAGGCTGCACAACACGGGCAACACTTTGCGCAGCGCCTGCGAACGCGCCACTTCGGCGTGTCGCGTCATTGCACCGATCGTTACGCTCTTGTCGCTCACGTTGATGCCGGCGAGTCCTTCCACGCCGCCGAGATCGATGAGATCCGTCGGTGCCGCGAGTCGCTGCTTCAACGTAGGGATCAACGTCTGACCGCCGGAGAGGAACACGCCGTCTTCACAATCGGCGCGCAGTTTCGCGGCGGCATCGAGGCTGGTCGGGCGGTGGTAGTTGAAGCTGTACATGCTCATTCCCCCCTGCACGCGCGCCAGACCCGTTCAGGTGTGGCCGGCATCGCGACGTCTTTCACGCCGATTGCGTCGGTAACCGCATTCATGATCGCAGCAGGCGCTGCAATCGCGCCTGCTTCGCCGCACCCTTTCACGCCAAGCGGGTTGTGCGTGCACGCGGTCACGGTGGTGTCTACCGAGAAGTTCGGCAGATCGTCGGCGCGGGGCATGCAGTAATCCATGAACGAACCGGTGATCAATTGGCCGGTTTCGTCGTAGATGCCGTGTTCCAGCAACGCCTGGCCGATGCCTTGCGCGATGC
Organism: uncultured Pseudomonadales bacterium; assembly: GCA_964557875.1. Classification (GTDB taxonomy): domain Bacteria; phylum Pseudomonadota; class Gammaproteobacteria; order Pseudomonadales; family Azotimanducaceae; genus DATJGR01. Next base: position 6,530 of record CAZLDA010000126.1, read on the forward strand.
CGCCGTGCACCTGCCCTTCGACGATCATCGGATTGATCACTTTGCCGAAGTCGTCCACCGCAACGAAGTTGGCAATCTTCACGACGCCGGTTTCGGGATCGATTTCGACTTCGGCGATGTGTGTGCCCGCCGGGTACGTGAAGTTCTGCGGATCGTAAAACGCCTTCTCCGACAGACCCGGCTCCAGTTCATCCAACGGGTAGTTCGAGGGGACGTACGCCGCAAACGCAACTTCACCAAACGTCATCGAACGGTTGCTTGCACGTACCGAGAACACGCCGGTGTCGAAGTCGATGTTGTCGGGCTCCGATTCCAGCATGTATGCAGCTATTTTCTTGCCCTTCGCGATCACCTTGTCCGTGGCTTTCATCAGTGCGGAACCACCGACTGCCAGCGAGCGCGAGCCGTAAGTGCCGAGGCCGAACTCGATGCGGCCCGTATCGCCGTGCACGACCTCGACGTTTTCGATCGGCACGCCGAGCCGGTCCGAAACGATCTGCGCGAACGTCGTTTCGTGACCCTGACCATGGCTGTGCGAACCGGTAAACACCGTGACCGAACCGGTTGGGTTCACGCGCACCTCACCACTTTCATACAATCCGACGCCCGCGCCGAGCGCAGTGGCGAGTTTCGACGGCGCGAGGCCGCACGCTTCGATGTAACACGAGAAACCGATGCCGCGTTTGAGCCCGCGCGCGGCCGAAGCGGCTTTGCGCGCCTCGAATCCGCGATAGTCGATGCGCTCCAGCGCCTTGTTCAGGCTCGCCTCGTAGTCGCCGGTGTCATACACGAGTGCGACGGGCGTTTGATAAGGAAACTCCTTGGGCTGAATGAAGTTGCGCCGACGCAGCTCCATCGGATCGATCTTCAACTCGCGCGCCGCGGTTTCGACGATACGTTCGACCACGTACGTCGCTTCGGGACGACCTGCACCGCGATACGCATCGACCGGTGCGGTGTTCGTGAACACGCCATCGACCTCGACGTGAATCGCCGGCGTACGGTATTGCCCGGCCAGCAACGTGCCATAGAGGAACGTCGGCACGGACGAAGCGAACGTCGACAGATACGCACCGAGGTTCGCGATCGTCTTCACGCGCAGACCAAGAAAATGCCCCTGCGCATCGAGCGCGAGCTCCGCGTGCGTGACGTGATCGCGGCCGTGCGCATCCGACAGGAACGACTCGGAACGTTCCGCCGTCCACTTCACGGGCCGTCCGATGCGACGCGATGCCCACGCTACGGTGGTTTCTTCCGGATAGATGAAAATCTTCGAACCGAAGCCACCGCCGACGTCGGGCGCAACAATGCGCAGCTTGTGTTCAGGCGCCAGTTTCACGAACGCCGACAACACGAGCCGTGCGAGATGTGGATTCTGACTGGTGGTATAGATCGTGAACGATTCGTTGCTGCGCTCGTACACGCCGATGGCCGCGCGCGGTTCGAGCGCGTTCGGAATCAACCGGTTGTTGGTGATGTCGAGCTTCGTCACGTGCGCGGCGCGTGCAAACGCGGCGTCGGTGGCGGCCTTGTCGCCCAGTTCCCACTGATAGCTGCGGTTCGCGGGAATGTTGTCGTAGATCTGCGCCGACTTCGTGGCGTCCGCGGTGGACACCACCGCTTCGAGTTCTTCGAATTCGGTCATCACCGCATCGGCGCCTTCACGCGCCGCGGCGAGTGAGGTACCGATGACCACACCATAGGGTTCGCCAACGTAATTGCAGCGTTCCGCCGCGAGCGGCGGATGCGGCGGCTGCTTCATGTCGGTGCCGTCTTTCGATTTGACGAGCCAACCGCAGGGCAGATCGCCGAGTCCGTCGGCCGCCATCTGACGCCCCGTCAACACCGCGAGCACGCCGTCCACTTCGAGCGCTGCCGCATCGTCCACGCTCACCACACGCGCCCGCGCATACGGCGAACGCAGAAACGCGGCATATACCTGGCCTGGCTGATTCATGTCGTCGGTGTAGCGACCGCGACCGGTGATGAAGCGGATGTCTTCTACGCGTCGGACCGATGCACCGATGCCCGTCTTCTTCGCAGCAGGAGCACTCATGACACGCGACTCCCCATTTCGGTGGCCG
>CAZLDA010000127.1:0-8609 GCA_964557875.1 uncultured Pseudomonadales bacterium
TCGGTAGCGCGATTTCGCGTCGGAGATCGCGTGCGGACTCTCAGGCACGGCGTACGCGGACACACGCGCTTGCCGGCATATGCCCGCGACAGACGCGGTAGCGTCGTATCGACGCACGCCGGGTGGGTATATCCCGACAGCAACGCGCACGGTCGCGGTGAACAGCCCCAACATCTCTACACGGTCGCGTTCGACGGCGCCGAACTATGGGGCGTCGGGGCCGAGGCCGGCGTGGTGGTGCATCTCGATCTGTTCGAACCGTATCTGGAGCGTTCGGATGACTGAGGAACGAAATCCCGCGGCGATCCGCGCGGAGGCGATCGAGTCGCTGCTGATCGAGAAAGGTTTGATCACCGCCGCTGACGTCGACGAGGTGGTGGAACGCTACAACGAGCGCATCGGACCGCTGAACGGTGCGCGCGTCGTTGCGCGGGCGTGGCGCGACCCCACGTTCAAGCTGGCGCTTCTGAATGACGGCACGGCAGCGGTGGCGCCTTACGAATTCGAGGGCGGCCAAACCGAAAAGCTGGTCGTGGTCGAGAACACACCCAAGGTACACAACGTGGTGGTCTGCACGCTGTGTTCGTGTTACCCGTGGGCAATGCTCGGGTTGCCGCCGCGCTGGTATAAAGACCCGGCATATCGTTCGCGCATCGTACGTGAGCCGCGCCGAGTGCTTGCGGAATTCGGCGTTCAACTGGAGCCCGACGTCGAAGTGCGCGTTTGGGATTCGAGCGCCGAAGTACGTTATCTGGTTCTACCGCAAGCGCCTGACGATGTGGCGCTGATGGCAGAGGACGAACTCGTTGCTCGCGTCACGCGCGACGCGATGATCGGCGTCGAGAGGTTCGTATGACGCAAACATACGAACTGGGGGGCGTTGCCGCTCCACCCATGGTCAACGGCGAACTGGTATTCGAGGCGCCGTGGCAGGGCCGCGCGTTCGGAATCGCACGCGGTCTGGCCGAACGGGGCGTTTATGCGTGGGACGAGTTTCGCGCCGAGTTGATCGAACAGATCGGTGCATTCGACCGCGGCCTCGATGCGAGCGGGCTCGACTCGAACATGCCCACGCCGCATTTTCACTACTACGATCATTTTCTGCGTGCGCTCGAGACGCTGCTGGTTGCGCGCGGTGTGCTTGCGAGCGGAGAGCTGGTGGAGCGGGTGCATGCGTTCGAGGACCGGCCCGCAGGGCACGATCACGCCCATTCACACGACCACGATCATCACCATCATCACGATCACTGAGGAGGCAGCGATGTCCACGAAACCGACCCAGATTGCCATTCAACACGAGGGCCGCAACTACGGCGGCATTTATTCGGTGTCGGGCAACGTGATGATTGCGCGGATACCCGGCGTGGATTCGCGCAGTCGTATGGTCGATGGCGCCGATCCGGAATCGCTCGCGAAGACACTGTTCAAGGAAATTCTCGCCGACGCCAAACGCGACGGGCGTCTGGCCGGCTGACGCATTCATTCGATGGGCGAACGCCGCATCATTGGTGTCGAGTTGCGCGACCTGACGCAATCCGAAACCGAGGCACTCCTGCACCGCGACGTGTCGGCCTGCCTGGCATTCGTCGATGCGGCGGGGTACCCGCGTCAGGTGCCGTGCTGGTTTTTATGGGACGGCGAGGCGTTCTACGTGACCAGCGTGGCGGACAAATTCCATGTGAAACGGCTGCAAGCGGATTCGCGCGCGTCGATCTGTGTGGAGTTCGAAGAGCGAACCGAAACGGGTCGTACGAATCGTCAGGTGAAGGGTGTTGGGCGCGTGGAGATATTCTCGGACGAGGCGGGCGAGTGGGGTGAGCGCATCCGTTTGAAGTACCTGGGCGAGCTCAGGGTTCTTCAACCTTCGAACGTCGCAACCCGCGTCGTATTGCGTTTGAAGCCCGATCGACTGGTCGCGCACGGCGGCGGCATCAAGGTCGGTTGATCACCCGGCAATGACCTTCTGCACATAGGCAGCGACGGTCGCCCGGTCGCCGGTTCGAACGATGCGCTCCTGTTTGGCCGTTAGCTGGTGGTCGTACATCGGGTCGTAGTACCACTCGAGCAACTGTTCGATCCACATGCAATGCGGCTCGGGATCCATCGGGTATTCAGCGAACGCCGACTCGACCAGCACCTTCATTTGCGTGTGCCGCTGGCCTCCGAGACGTCGATGAATACGATCGAGCGCGTTACAGAAACGTTCGCGTAAGTCCTCGGCGGGCGTGCCGGTTGAGAGTGGCATCTCGACGTATTCGCGATGGATTCGCTGCGCGCGTTCATCACGCGGTACCTCCAGTACCACGAGTGGCGCCTTCTGCATGGCGGCCAACAGCGGATCGGGAAGCGCGAGTCGACCGATGGTGCGGCCTTCGTCTTCGACGACGATCGGCGACCGACCCGAGGCCGCGAGCATTGTGATGGCCAGCTGGTTCTCGAACGCGATCGGCGTCGGTTGTGCAGTGGCGTTGGAGCCGAACGCCGACCCGCGGTGATTCGCGAGGCGTTCCAGGTCGATGATCGCATCGAACTGATTGAGCAACTCGGTTTTACCGGAACCCGTGCGACCCGCGATGACTAACAGCGGCGTGGTGGCGCAGAATTCTTCGATCACCTGCAGACATGTCCGACGCATCGTCTTGTAGCCGCCCGCGATGCGCGCGACGTCTACGCCGGATTCGTGCAACCAATCCTGCGCGATCTGCGAACGCAATCCGCCTCGCCAGCAATACAGCAGCGTTCCGGGGTGGGTCTCGATGAACGCGCGCCACGCATCGATGCGCGCCATGCGTGTCGTGCCGGAGACCAGTTCTTCACCGAGCGCGATCGCCGCCTGCTGTCCGCACTGCTTGTAGCGCGTGCCGACTGCGGCGCGTTCGCCGTCGGTGAGCAAGGGCAGATTGACCGCACCCGGAAACGCGCCCAGTGCGAACTCAGCGGGCGCGCGCAGATCGATCAGTGGAAGACCTTCGCGGAGTATTCGCCTGTGATCGGCGACGGTCCGCTCCGTCATCAGGGCACGGGGTCGATGACGGTCTCGCCGCGCTGGAATGCGGCCAGATGCTCCTGCAGCACTTCTACTACTTCGGCCTCTTCCTGTTCCTTCGCCGCGTCGACAGCTTGCTGTTGCAGGGCCACCGCGCGCGCGAAGTTGCCGTTCGCCGCATAGGCTGCCGCCCAGGTGTCGAGATAGGCGGGGTTCTTCCGCGCCTCTTCGTCGGCCGACATTGCACGATCCATGATCTCGAGCGCGTAGCTCGGCTTGCGCAACGGTTCCAGGTGCGACACCGCAAGCGTCCATGCCACTTCGTTGACGATGTTCACGTCCTCGGGCGACGTACTGACTGCGGATTTGAACCACGTCAGCGCCTGACGGTAGCTCTGCGAAACGCCGACGCCTTTCGCGTAGAGATTGCCGAGCAGCAGCATCGCTTCCGGTTCGCCGGCCTTTGCCTCTTCGACGAGCCACGCATGGGCCTGCGGATCGAACTCGTGCGTGTCGTCCTGCGCCAAAAGGAACCGCACGTACTGCAATCGCGCGCGTGTATCGCCGGTAGCCGCCGCCTGCTTGAAGTAATCGACCGCGAGCGCCGGGTCTTTGGGAACGTGTGTGCCTTCGGAGTACAGATGGCCGAGCCACATCAGTGCGTTCGGGTTCTTCAATTCCGCGGATTGCTTCAGCAACGCGAGCCCGGATTCGACGTTGTCTTCGCCATAGTCGCCGTCGAGGTAGAGACCTGCGAGCGCAAACATCGCCTCGTCGGAGCCCACTGCGATGGCGTGCAGATACTGTTCGAGGACGAACTCCATCGCTTCTTTGCGCGCGTCGCCTTCGAGGTCGCGAGCCTCCAGTTGGTACACGCGCGCGAGCATCAGGTTCGCCAGCACGTTGCCGGTTCGGCTTGCGGCGCTCAGCCAGTCTGCCGATTCGCGGAACCGGTTTTGCCCCAACAGGTATGCACCGATTGCGGCCTGCGCGGCGGAGTCGTCGCTGCGCGCGAGATAGCCGATCAACATGCCGGCACTGAACGGTTTGTCGCTGGTCGTGCCGCCTTCGGCCTGCTCTTCTTTCTCCACAGTGCTTTCGACAGCGCGATAGGCTGCCGACAGATCGAAGTAGATGCTCTGCAGCGGCCCCTTCTCCGGGCGGGCGCTGACCAACATCATGAAGGGGATCTTGTCGCCGCTGTGATACATCGAACCGACGGAGGTCAGTCCGCGGATGCGCAGAAACGCCTGCGCCTCCGCCGACGACATGACCGGATATGGGCGCTCTTTCGAGCCGTCGCCCGTGCTCTCGATCGACTTCGTGATCTTGTCCACCCAGATCTGATGCTGGGTCACGGAGTCGGGCGCCTCCACGTGCTCGTAGAAACGCACCAGGGCATAGTGACCGGCGAGGCTGCCATAGTAGAGATTCAGAATCGCGCTGCCGACCGCACCCAGTCGCAACGGTTCGTCCACCATCATCCCGAGCGCCTGTTGCTCGAGCGGCGCGAGATCCTGCATGCGCTGGTCGAAATCGGGAGAAGCCAGGAAGGCCTCGCGCAATTCGTCGGCGGAGACGTTCTGGCCTTCGTCGGCGGCTTTGTAGAGCGTGTCGTAGTCGGGGCGGGGACCTGCGGTCTGGCATCCGGCTAGCGCGATCAGCGTCAACCAAAGCGCCATCCGGTGCGCCAGAGTGGCGGTGCGCATGTGCAAGGAAGCTTCCATCGAATATCGCCCGCGAGTGTAACGCACCTTTAGACCGCGGTTCATGGCGGGTGTCACCCTTCCGTCCGGTTTGGTAACGAACGTTTCGTTGCGGTTAGAATCCAGCTCTGTGCCACTTAGGGCGCCACTTACGGAGCCATGCGATGGGAATGGAACGCAAATTGCGATTGCCGCGCGCCGAAGAAGCGCTGCCCGGGCGCGCCGAAACGATGCGGGTGCCGCCGGCCCACTTCGTCAACGGTCATCCACTGAAGGGACCCTTTGCCCCGAACTTGCAGCAGGCGGTGTTTGGCATGGGCTGCTTCTGGGGCGCTGAGCGCCGTTTCTGGCAAACCCCCGGCGTGTTTACCACTGCGGTGGGTTATGCCGGTGGAATCACCCCGAATCCGAGTTACGAAGAAGTGTGCTCCGGTGGTACGGGCCATAGTGAAGTGGTGCTCGTCGTATTCGATCCGGCCGTCGTCAGCTACGAGGAACTGCTGCGCGTGTTCTGGGAAGCGCACGACCCGACGCAGGGCATGCGGCAGGGCAACGACATCGGCACGCAGTACCGCTCCGTCATCTATACGTACGGCGACGCGCAACTCGAGGCAGCGCGTCGGTCGGAGCGAATGTTCCAGGATGCGTTGAAGGCGTCGGGTTACGGTGCAATCACTACCGAGATCCGCAGTGCGCCGGAGTTCTACTACGCCGAGCACTATCACCAGCAGTATCTGGCGAAAGTCCCGAACGGCTATTGCGGGCTGGGCGGCACTGGCGTGTGCATGCCGGCCGCGGCAGCTGCGCTGCCCTAACTCAGACGAGGCTGATTCAGTCGAGCGTTGTTTTGGTGGCGCCGCAGCGTTCGCACTTGTGCAGTGTGACGAGGCGGCCCCGGTGCACGTCGAACTGTTTCTTTTGCGCCACCTGCCATTTGTGAAAGCCGCTGCTGCACAGCGTTTTGCCTTGCGCGCGCTTCACCGCTGATGGGCGGCGGAACTTGATGACTTCGCCCACGATTCTGTCTTCCTCCCGAGGGCACTCACGCTAGCACATCCCCTGGGCCGGGTTTACTATCCCAAACCTTTTGCGGGGGGTGCCATGAAACTCGCCGACGCGGAATATTTCAGCCTCGCGACCTTTCGCAAGAACGGTAATGCCGTCCCCACGCCGGTCTGGTTCGCGGCTGCCGGCGACACGTTTTACGTCTTCAGCGCGCCGAACGCCGGCAAGGTCAAACGTATTCGCCTGAGCTCCCGCGCCCGCATCGCCGTTTGCGATATCCGCGGCAAGCTGCTCGGCGAGTGGATCGAGGCGCGGGCACGGCTCGTCTCCGACGCCGAAGAGATCCGAACTGCGTATGCGTCGTTGCACGCCAAGTATCGCGTGAAGATGCTGATCGGCGACTTCTTCGCCAAGCTGAGCGGTCGCTTCGATCGCCGCCAGTTCATCGCCGTGACCCTTGCGCCATGACTCATCCGTTGGCTGGAATTCGCGTTCTCGACATGTCGCGTGTGCTGGCGGGGCCGTTCGCCGGAAGAATGCTGGCCGACCTCGGCGCCGATGTGGTCAAGGTGGAGCCGCCTGAAGGCGATGTAACGCGCGCCTGGGGTGCACGCATCAACGGCCAGGCCGGCTATTTCAATCAGCAGAACGTCGGCAAACGCGGCATCTGCGTGAACCTCGACGTGAACGGCGGCGCGGACCTGATCAAACAGCTCGCGGCAGAAGCCGACGTGCTCATCGAGAATTTCCGCCCCGACGTCATGTCGCGTCTCGGTCTCGGCTACGACGTGCTGAAGCAGATCAATCCGAGGCTGGTGATGTTGTCGATTTCGGGGTTCGGTCACAACGGCCCGGAGTCGCGACGCGCAGCCTACGCACCGATCGTGCATGCCGAGTCGGGACTGATCGCTCGCCAGAAAAAGATCACCGGCGCACACGCCACCGACATCGGGGTATCGATCGCCGATACCAACGCGGCGCTGCACGGCCTCGTCGGGTTGTTGTCGGCCTTGCTGATGCGGCAGCGCACCGGCGTTGGTCAACACGTCGATATAGCCATGATCGATTCGATGCTCGTCACCGACGACCATCTGCACTACACCGTCGAGGGAGTCGAGCACCTCAAACCGATGCCGAGCGAGGTGTGGGACACCGCCGCGGGTACGCTCCTGATCGCCAGCGACTTTCGCCACGTGTGGAAACAGCTGACGACGCGCGCCGGCGTAGTGGATCCGACACCGGCTGACGCGAGCCTGGAGGACAAGATCAAAGTGCGTCGCGCAACGGCGCGCGCATTCTTCAAGAATCTTCCGGACCGCGCCGCCGTCATCAAGGCGCTCGACGGAATGAACCTCGCATGGGGCGACGTGCGGGAAGGTGCGGAAACGCTTGAACTGCCGACGGTGAAACATCGCGGCACCATCACGCAGGTGGACGATCGCGGCGGCGGCCAACGGCCGGTCGTGCAGTCGCCGTATCGTTTCTCTGGCGCCGAAAGCGGCGCGCGCGCAGGTTCACCGAGGCAAGGCGAACACAACGCCGACGTACTCGCCGACTGGCTCGGCTTCGATGCACCGACCATCGAAGCGCTACGTAAGAGCGGCGTATTGATGAGCGTGGATGGCGCGTGAACAAGCCGGTATCCGTGCAGCGCTTCGGCGTAGGTATCGACTTCGGAACCACCAACACGGCGGCGGCCGTTTACGACGGCAAACAGGTGTCGTTGATCGTGCTCGACGCGCCGACGCAGATCATGCCGTCGGCCACGTACATCGATTCGGATCTGCAGACGGTGGTTGGTCAACGCGCCATCGAACGCTACATCGCCGACAACACCGGCCGCACCGTCGAACTGATTCCCGAGGTGATCGGCGAGTCGACGCTGATGGTCGGCGACCCCGATCCCGAGGGGCGTCGTCCCGTCGAAACGCTGACGCGCAAGGTCTACGGTCAGCCCGTGAAAGACGGCGGACTGAAGGGGCGCCTGTTCCGTGGAGTCAAACGCCTGCTCGGCGACCCGAACGTGCGGCGGTTGATGGTGTTCGATCATCCGTTCCGGCTCGTGGCGCTGATTACGCCGATCCTGCTGCACGTACGTAAGGAGATCGAGGCGAGCATCGGGGCCGCGCCGCGTGCGTGGGTGGGTCATCCGGTGAAATTCGAAGGTCGCGATCCGCATCGCGACCAGTTGGCGCTCAGCCGCCTTGGCGAAGCGTATGGTCACGCCGGCATAAAGGAACACGTGTTCTACCCGGAGCCGGTTGCGGCCGCCGTCAGCTATCTCGTGGCGCACCCTGAAATGTCTGGCCGGCGCGTGCTAACAGTTGACTTCGGGGGCGGTACGCTCGACTTCAGCATACTGCGGGCGACGGGCGACGACTTCGACGTCATCGCAACCCACGGTGTGGCGCTGGGCGGCGATCACATCGATCAGCGGTTGTTCCGCACGCTGTTGTTTCCGGCGCTCGGCAAGGGCGAGATCTGGCGCAGGCGCGGTTTCGACAAGGAAGAGATCGAAACCCGTTTTCCCTTCGAAGACTACGAAGACCTGTTGCTGAACTGGGCGGTGACGTATCTGTTGAACCAGAACAAGTACACCACACCGATGATGGATTGCATCGCACGTGGCGGCCCCGGCGCGCACAAGTTCCGCCGGTTGCGCGAACTGATCCAGCACAACCTGAGCTACTCGGTGTTCCAGTCGATCAAGGACTTCAAGGCGAGGTTGTCGGCCGATGAGGAAGCGGTGCTGGACATCCCCGAGATCGACATCGAGATTCGCCTCACCCGCGAGCGGTTCGAAGAATTGATCGGCGATCTCTTGCAGCAGTTCGAACAGGGTGTCGAAGAGACGTTGACGAAGAGCAGACTCGGCGCGGATGCGATCGACCTGGTGATCCGCACCGGCGGGT
>CAZLDA010000128.1:0-8584 GCA_964557875.1 uncultured Pseudomonadales bacterium
GAGTGATCGTCGGACCGTTCGCGTCGTCGCAGGAAACCCAGCGCGCAATCACCCAATTGCGCAAACAGGATGTCGACGCGCTCGTACTCGCGCGCAAACCGAACGCCGGTTGAATTCGACCGTTTCGGTCCCCACTATGCCCAGTCGGCTTGATAAAGAGTCGGCTTGCAGCAACGCCGGAGACTCCGTTGGAACAATATCGAGGCACCACGATCCTCAGCGTCAGACGCGGCAACTCGGTCGTAGTCGGCGGCGACGGGCAGGTCTCGGTAGGCAACACCATCATGAAAGGCAATGCGCGCAAGGTGCGCCGCCTCTACAAGGATGGCGTGCTGGCCGGTTTCGCCGGCGGCACTGCAGATGCGTTCACGCTGTTCGAACGCTTCGAAAAACAGCTCGACCAGTATTCTGGAAACCTCACCCGCGCGGCCGTCGAACTCGCAAAAGACTGGCGCACCGATCGCGCGCTGCGTCGCCTCGAAGCGCTATTGGTGGTTGCCGATGCACAGACCACGTTGATGATCACGGGCAACGGCGACGTCATCGAGCCGGAAGACAACGTCATCGCCATCGGTTCGGGCGGCCCGTATGCACAGGCCGCGGCACGCGCGCTTCTCGAGAACACCGACCTCGATGCGCGCAGCATCGTGGAGAAGGGCCTGACCATCGCCGCAGACATCTGCATCTACACGAATCACAACCGCACTATCGAGACGCTCGAGGTATCGTCATGAGCGTAGCGGCGACCAGCGTGGCGACGCCCGGCGTGATGACGCCGCGCGAGATCGTTCACGAACTCGACAAACACATCGTCGGCCAGCAAGCGGCAAAACGCGCTGTCGCGATCGCGTTGCGCAACCGCTGGCGACGCATGCAGCTTGGCGATGCGTTACGCGAGGAAGTCACTCCCAAGAACATTCTGATGATCGGGCCAACCGGTGTCGGAAAGACCGAAATCGCGCGCCGCCTTGCGAAACTGGCAGGCGCACCGTTCATCAAGGTGGAAGCGACGAAATTCACCGAGGTGGGCTACGTTGGGCGCGACGTCGAGTCGATCATCCGCGACCTTGCCGACGCAGCGGTGAAGATGCTGCGTCAGGAACAGATCGAGAAGGTGAAGCCGCGTGCCGAAGACGCCGCCGAAGATCGCATCCTCGATGCGCTGCTCCCCGAACCGCGATCGGTCGGGTTCGCCGACACCGCACAACGCGCAGATTCCAGCGCGCGCCAGGTGTTCCGCAAGCGACTTCGCGAAGGCGAACTCGATGACAAGGAGGTGGAGCTGGAACTGTCGGCATCGCCGGTGGGAGTCGAGATCATGGCGCCGCCGGGCATGGAAGAGATGACGAACCAGTTGCAAAGCATGTTCTCGAACCTGACGAACCAGCGAAAACGCACGGTCCGGTTGAAGGTGAAGGACGCTTTGCGACGCACCCGCGAAGAGGAAGCGCTGCGGCTCGTGAACGAAGAAGACATCAAGGCGCGCGCGATAGAGAGCGTCGAGCAAACGGGCATCGTCTTCCTCGATGAAATCGACAAGGTCGCTAAGCGCGGTGAAACGATGGGCGTCGACGTATCGCGCGAAGGTGTCCAGCGCGATCTGCTTCCGCTCATCGAGGGTTGCACCGTGTCGACGAAGTACGGCATGGTCAAAACCGATCACATCCTTTTCATCGCATCGGGCGCATTCCATCTGACGAAGCCCTCCGATCTCATTCCCGAGTTGCAGGGCCGGCTGCCGATCCGCGTGGAGCTCGATGCCCTGACGGCCGATGACTTCAAGCGTATTCTCACGGAGCCCAACGCATCGCTCACCGAGCAATACCAGGCCCTCATGGAAACCGAAGGCGTAACGATCGTGTTTTCAGACAGTGCCATCGCGCGCGTGGCTGAGCTCGCGTTCCAAGTGAACGAGTCGACCGAGAACATCGGGGCACGACGATTGCACACCGTGATGGAGCGGTTGCTGGAAGACGTGTCGTTCGAGGCAACAGAAAGGGTCGGCAACGACACCTCTGTCACGATCGACGCAGCGTATGTCGACGCGCGGCTGGGCGGACTGGCGCGCGATCAGGACCTTTCGCGCTACATCCTCTAACGTGACTACTCAGGCGCCAACCGAGCTCAAGCTCCATCGACAATCGCGAGAGCTCGAAGTGGGCTTTCCGGACGGCGTGCAATTCCGGCTCCCCTGTGAACTGCTGCGTGTGTTTTCACCATCGGCGGAAGTTCGGGGCCACGGTGCCGGCGATCGCAAACTGATGACCGGCAAGAAGTACGTGAACATTCAGCAGATCGATCTCGTCGGCAACTACGCCATTCGTATCGTTTTCGACGACGGCCACGACACGGGCATTTATGCGTGGGAGTATCTCCGTGAACTCGGCGAGCAGCGCGACAGTTACTGGCAGCGCTATCTCGAGGAACTGAAAGTCGCCAACTCCAGCCGATTGCCGAATATACCGATCGGTCATTGGCAGCCCGATAAATGTTAGATGCCGTGAAGCCCATCGAAGAAGACCGCGTCGACTTTGGTTTTCAGAAAGTCCCCGCGGCAGACAAGGCCCGTCGGGTCGGCCGCGTGTTCGAATCCGTGGCCCAACGCTACGATGTAATGAACGACCTGATGTCGTTCGGTTCGCACCGGATCATGAAGCGCATCGTCGTCGAGATGTCGGGCGTACGCGCGGGTCACAACGTGCTCGACCTCGCCGGCGGCACCGGTGACTTCGCCGCGTTGTATGCACCGTTGGTCGGTGACACCGGCAAAGTGGTTCTGTCCGACATCAACAGCGCGATGATGGACGTCGGTCGCGACCGGCTCTTCGACAACGGTTTTACGAACGTCGCATTCTGCCAGGCGGACGCCGAAGCCTTGCCCTTCGCGGACGACAGCTTCAACTGCATCACGATGGGATTCGGTTTGCGCAACGTGACACGCAAAGAACGTGCACTGGCTGAGATGCATCGGGTGTTGCGTCCGAACGGAAGATTGCTGGTACTCGAATTCTCGAAGCCCGAAAACCCGATCGTTGCTGCAGGCTACGGAGCCTTTCAGGCGCTATGGCCCGCCATCGGTCGCGTCGTAACCGGCGACGCAAATGCCTATCGCTACCTCGTAGAGTCGATCGAAATGCACCCGTCGCAGAAGGCGCTGAAGCTGATGCTGACCGATGCGGGCTTCGACAATGCGGCCTACGAAAACCTGTTGAACGGGATCGTGGCGATCCATCACGCCGAAAAAGCGCCGCGGCCATGAGCCCATTTGCGACTCTACTGACACGTTGGGCAGAATCGCTGGCCAACGAGTCGACGAGCCTCGATTCGTTAACGCTTACACGACTGCGCTCGCTTTCAGGACGCAGCATCGCAATCGTGATCGATCCGCCCGGTGAAACGGTCACGCTGCAGTTCGACGACGGCTCGATACGCGTGAACCCCGGCGCTCTCGACACACCATCGGTCATGGTGCGCGGCGCACCGGTTGCCCTCGCGGCCGCTTTCCTCGGCAGCAGCGGACGCGGCGGTCTCACGATCGACGGCGACGAAATCGTGCTCAGTCAGTTTCGAAGCATCGTTCACGACTATCGCCCCGACGTGCTGTCGCCCCTCGAGAACCTCGTTGGCAAGGACGCAGCGAAGTCGATCGCGAACGTCTTCGAGGTGGGATTCTCCGCGCTCGCCGCAATCGGCCGCAGCCTCGGCGACGAAGGAACTCGGCTAGCAAAAAAAGGCGCGCAACAACGCTATCTGACGGCAAGCGAGTTCGATGAGTTCATCGCGTCGGTGCAGACGCTCCGGGTTCGCATCGATCGACTCGTGGCACGCACCGACATCGTCGAGCGTGCGAATGCCGAACGTACGGCAGGGGCGAAGCCATGAGCCGTCTCGTGCGTCTCTCGCGCATCGGGACCACGGTGTTGCGGCAGCGTCTCGACGAGTTGATCGATCGCAGCGGCGTTGCCGACGAACAGTTGCCCACGCCGTTGCGCGTGCTATGGCGTTTGTCACCGACGCGTTGGTTGCCCACGCCGGCCGATCCACCGGCACGAAGACTCCGGCTCGCGCTCGAGGCGCTGGGGCCAGTCTTCATCAAATTCGGTCAGATCCTGTCGACGCGGCGCGACCTGCTCGCCCCCGACTACGCAGAAGAGCTCGCGAAGCTGCAGGATCGTGTGCCGCCTTTCCCGGGCAACGAGGCGCGCGCAAAGATCCAGGCGAGCCTCGGTGTACCGCTTGCGGACGTATTCGCTTCGTTCGATGAGCAACCGCTCGCCTCCGCCTCCGTCGCTCAGGTTCACGCCGCGCGCCTGCTCAATGGCGACGACGTGGTCGTGAAGGTGGTGCGTCCGGGCATCGAATCGGTGATTCGCGAAGATCTCCTGTTGCTTCACACCATCGCGCGACTGCTCGAGCGCGTGTCGCGCGACGCGCGGCGTCTTCACCTCGTCACGATCGTCGAGGACTACCAGTCGACGATCATCAACGAGCTCAACCTGATCCACGAAGCCGCCAACACGGCCAAGTTGAGGCGCAACTTTGCCGATTCGCCGCTTCTCTATGTACCGCGCGTGTATTGGGATCACACGCGCGAAGACGTTCTGGTAATGGAGCGGATTCGGGGAGTGCCGATCGCAAACGTCGAAGAGTTACGCGCCGGCGGCACCGACATGAAGCTGCTTGCAGAGCGCGGAGTAGAAACCTTCTTCACGCAGGTATTCGTCGACAACTTCTTCCATGCCGATATGCACCCGGGAAACATCTTTGTCGACATCACCGATCCGAAGAATCCGCGCTACGTCGCGATCGACTGCGCAATCATCGGCACGCTTACGGACGAGGACCAGAATTATCTGGCTCGCAATCTGCTCGCGTTCTTCAATCAGGATTATCGTGAAGTTGCGAGACTGCATCTCGAGAGCGGCTGGATACCCGAAGAAACCAAGGTCACTGAATTCGAGAACGTGATTCGTCGCGTGTGCGAACCGATCTTCGAAAAGCCGCTGAAGGAAATTTCCTTTGGTCACTTCCTCGTCACGCTGTTTCAGACTGCGCGCGAGTTCAACATGGAAGTGCAGCCGCAACTCGTGCTGCTTCAGAAGACCTTGTTGAACATCGAAGGGCTCGGCCGCCAGCTCTATCCCGATCTCGATTTGTGGAACACTGCGAAGCCATTCATGGAGCGCTGGATGGAGCAGCGCATGGGACCCGCGGCGGTGCTGCGCCAGTTCAGCACGTACGCTCCCGATCTGATCGAACAGCTGCCGCGGCTGCCCGAGTTGATCATCGGCGCAAGCCAGGGACTACGACGACTCGACAAAGTCGCGCGCGAACAACGCGCGGTGATGAATCGGCTCGCAACGTTGATGGAGGATCAGCAACGCAAAGGTCGCGGCAGGCGCTGGCTCGGCGCAACACTACTGGTCGTGAGCGGAGGCTTCCTATGGTCGCCGGTCGCGCATGCGCTGCAAACAGGGGAGCCCATGCCGATCACCGTCGGCGTGCTGACCGCTGTGCTAGGCTCCATGCTGATTGCGAAGGCATGACCATGAACGTCATCGAAGCGCTGACAAAAGTACTGGAAGAGCGACGCTCGGCAGACCCGAAATCGTCGTATGTCGCCTCTCTCTATGCCTCTGGTCTCGACCGCATCCTCAAAAAAATCGCCGAGGAAGCGGGCGAGGCACTTATCGCCGCAAAAAATGTCGAAAGTCCGGAGCGCGATGACGCATTGATTGGCGAGGTCGCGGACCTTTGGTTTCACACTCTGGTGATGCTGGTGCACCTGAAGCAGCAGCCGATCTGGGTGTTGGACGAACTGGCGGAACGCATGGGCGTCTCCGGACACGTCGAAAAAGCCGGCAGAACCACGTCGCAGATCGACTGACCAACTGGCGCGTATAATGCGCCACTCTCGCCGTCTCATATGGAGAATGAAATGTTCGGCATCGGCATGGGAGAACTGCTCGTCATCCTCGGCATCGTGGTGCTGCTGTTCGGCACCAAACGGCTGAAGACGCTCGGCGCGGATCTCGGTAGCGCGATCAAAGGATTCAGATCGGCCGTCAAGGAAGAAGAGAGCACGCCGACACCCCGTGAACGCGTCATCGAGGGTGAAATAGAACGGGCACCGCGTACCGCGGACGCGCGTAAACAGGACACGAATGTTTGATATCAGCTTTCCAGAGCTGGTCGTCGTTGGTGTGATTGCGCTGCTCGTACTCGGTCCGGACCGCCTCCCAGGCGCGCTTCGAACGCTCGGACTCTGGGTGGGGCGCATGTCTCGAACCTTCAGCACACTGAAGACCGAGATCGAACGCGAAATCGGAATGGACGATATACGGCGGCAGCTCCACAACGAGGCAGTGATGGACGAACTGAAGCGTCTCGAACGCGACGTTCAGGGCGCCTCCAGCAACGGCTCGGGCCATGCCGATGCGTCGGACACGCCACCCGTACAGCCGCCGTCAGTTGAATCGACGCCCGCCGAATCGCCGCCGGCGCAGATTGCGGCAGCCGCGTCCAGCGACACTCAGCCGCGCGCCTGAAGCGATGGCCACTCAGCTGACGGAAAAGACGAAGGGCGCAGAAGATCACGACGCGCAGGTCGACACCGACGAACGTCCGTTTCTCGACCACATCATCGAACTAAGGGAACGACTGCTCAAAGCGCTGCTCGCCGTATTGCTGTTGTTCTTTCCGCTGTACTACTTCGCCAACAACATCTATGAGTGGGTGGCCGCACCGCTGATGGCGAACCTCCCGACGGGCAGCGGCATGATCGCTACCGAAGTCGCGTCGCCATTCCTCACACCGTTCAAGTTGTCGATGTACGCCGCGTTCTTCCTTGCGATGCCGGTGATTCTGCATCAGATGTGGGCGTTCGTTTCTCCAGGACTCTATTTGCGCGAGAAACGCTTCGCACTGCCATTGCTTGTATCGAGTGTGCTTCTCTATTACGCCGGCATGGCGTTCGCCTACTTCCTCGTGTTCCCGCTCGTATTCAAGTTCTTCGCCGGCATCACGCCCGCTGGCGTAACGATGATGACGGACATCAATCACTACCTCGAGTTCGTGCTCGGATTGTTCTTTGCATTCGGATTCACGTTCGAGATTCCGATCGCCACTTTCCTGATCGTATCGACCGGGCTGACGACCACGAAGAGCCTCACCGAGAAGCGTCCCTACGTAGTCGTTGGGTGCTTCATCGTGGGCATGATCCTCACGCCTGGTCCGGACGTGATTTCGCAGGTGATGCTCGCGGTGCCGATGTGGATTCTGTTCGAGCTCGGTGTGTTCTTCGCGCGCATGGCCGAGCGAAACGTCCAGTCCACCGCCACCGCAGTCGCAGAAGTAACCGAAACAAAAGAATAAGTCGGAGCTCTTCTTCAGCTGAGCAGGAACGTCACGGGCCCGTCGTTGACCAGCGCCACCTGCATGTCGGCCCCAAACCGCCCGGTTTCCACTCGACCGACGCGTTGCCGAATCCGTTCGACGAACGCCTCGTACAAAACGTGCGCCTGATCCGGCAGCGCCGCCGAAGTGAAACTCGGCCGCCTGCCATTCGACGTGTCGGCCGCGAGCGTAAACTGCGAAACCACGAGCACCGCCCCGCCCACGTCGATGACGCTTCGATTCATGGGTTTCGTATCGTCAGCGAAGATCCGCAGATCCACCGTTCGATCGGCGAGCTTCTCCGCGATCTCCTTCGAGTCACTCGGAAAGACGCCAACAAAAACCAGCAAGCCTGCCTCGATCGCCGCGATGCGTACCGAGTCGACGACGACGCTCGCCTGCGTTACGCGCTGCAGAAGCGCGTGCAACCTTACGCCCTCGCTTCGCGCTTGCGCTGGTTCTCTGTCAGATGGCGCTTGCGTATCCGAACCGACTGCGGAGTGACCTCGACGAGTTCGTCGTCGTTGATGAACTCGAGCGACTGCTCCAGCGTCATCCGCACCGGAGGCGTGAGGATGATGTTCTCGTCGCTGCCTGCGGCGCGCACGTTGGTCAGTTTCTTTTCCTTCAGAGGATTCACGGTCAGATCGTTTTCACGGCTGTGAATTCCGATGACCATACCTTCGTACGCGTCATCGTTCGGGCCGATGAACAAACGACCACGTTCCTGCAGGTTGAACAAGCCGTAGCCCACGGCCTTGCCCTTGCTGTTGGAAATCAGCACGCCGCTGGTGCGCTGGCCGATCGGCGCGGCGATTTCCTCGTCGTAGCCCGCGAAACCGAACGACATGATCCCGGTGCCCGACGTCATCGAAAGGAACTGCGGGCGGAAACCCATCGAGGCTCGCGAAGCGATTCGATAGCTGAGCCGCACCCTACCTTGGCCGTCAGGCTGCATGTCGAGGAGCTCGGCGCGCCGCGCGCCCATCGTCTCCATCACTTTGCCCTGATGCACCTCTTCGATGTCGAGCGTCAGTTCTTCGAACGGTTCGTAGACCTTGCCGTTTTCTTCTTTCGTGATGACTCGCGGACGCGATACGGCTAGCTCGTAGCCTTCGCTACGAATCGTTTCGATGAGGATTGCCAGTTGCTGCTCGCCGCGGCCCGATTCGCGATTCTGATCCGGATC
>CAZLDA010000129.1:0-8540 GCA_964557875.1 uncultured Pseudomonadales bacterium
AACACGCGATCGTAGCGAGCAGCGTGGCCTGGATGGACACGTTCTTCGACGCCGAGGCTAGTCTGCTGCGCCATCCGAGCAACACCCGATGGCACGCAGTACGCGAATCCTTGTGGTACGCGGCGGGTCTTTTGGTGTTGCGGCGCGAGGATCAGGCGCTACGGGTGTTCGACGCGGTGCTCGCATTGCAGTTCGATCAACCTGGTGCGGTTTGGCACGGCACGTGGCCGCGCGCTCCGGAGGAACCGCAGCCGCGTGACGGGGCGGTGATCTGGCGCGACTACGACCCTAACTGGCGTCAGTTCATCGGTTGTCTTCTCGGCGTGATGCTGCGCGACTTTGCGCAGACGTTGGGGCCGACGCGCTGCGATGACGCGCGCGCGGCGATCGCGCGGGCGATTCGGGGAGAACCGCCGGCCAGGATCGAAGCCGGTTACAGCAACATCGCGTTGATGCAGGCGTGGTTGCTCTGCGAGTTCGGCGATCGTGCGCGAGGCGAGCGACTGGCGGCCGAGATCGAGCAGCTGTATCGCGAAGAAGGCGGCATTCGCGAATTCAATTCGCCGACGTACTACGGTGTGGATCTGTGGGGATTGGCGTTGTGGCGGCGCTCGGGATCGGCGGTGCTCGTCGCGGCAGGGCAGCGGCTCGAAGCCGCGTTGTGGCGCGATATCGCGATGTTCTATCACGCCGGCATGCGCAACCTGTGCGGACCTTATGACCGGGCTTATGGAGTCGACATGACGAAGTATGCGTCACTGCTCGGCTTGTGGATGTGGTGGGCGGGCGGTGAGGGCGCGCGGGCGTTTCCCGACGTGTCCCGTCCATTCGGGCACGCGCACGATTTCTGCGCAGCCCCGCTCATGTCATTCGCGCCGCCAACGGTTCCACAGGAGGTGCGCGCGACGTTGTCGGCGCCGGTGGAGGAGCGAATCATTGCGCGGCGCGTTGCCAACCGCGTAGTCACCGCCATGCTGCGGCACGATCTGATGCTCGGCGCGGTGGGCCATGCGGCCCACGATCCTAACGGACAGGCCACGCCGATGACGGCCCATTGGTTCGATGAGAGTGGTGAAGTCGCGTGGTTGTGTATCCGGGGTGCGCTACGCGGCCGAGTGGCGGACACACGAATGATCTTGAGCAGTGATGCGGAGCTATCGCTGCACTTTTCGGGCGCGACGAAGCTCGGCAGCAACGAGTGGATCATCGGTGGACGTACTGTCGAGGTGAGAGGAATCGAAGTAAAAGGAATCGAGGTGAAGCAGGTCGAGCAGCGGTCTGTGCCGCGAATTCAATCGAATCACACCTTGAAAGTGACCTCAGGCGAAGCGGTCCTGGTCTTCGCCTGAGGCCGTTCCTTGTAAACGGCCCGTTAGTACTTCGGAGCCGCAGCCGGATAGCTGAGTCCTTTCTTCTCGGCCTGTTCCTTCACGGCGCCGTAGATCTTGTCGTCGAGCGAGTCCTTCGCGCCGCCGGCGGCCGCGATCTGTGCCGCGGCATAGTGGTCGCGTTGCTCGGCCAGCTTCTTGATCTGCTGTTGCAGTTCGCTGCGTTTCGCCGCGTTCTCGCTCACCAGTTTCTTACGCTCGTCTACCGAGAGCGCCTGCATCGGCTCCGGCAGCTTGTCCGCTTCCACCTTCGCGAGATCGACGCGGCCGCTTGCAACGTCGGAGACGAGTTCACTTTCACCGATCGCGTTGATGGAGCCCGCGCTGGATGCATTGAAGGCGGCGCGACGAGCCTGCGATGCCGGCGATGCGAGCGCGTGCAGCGTTTCAGTCGCGTCGACTTTCGCTCGCGTGCGTTCCTTCTCTTCCTTCGTGCCGTAGTAGAGGCGGGTCTCGTCGAGTGCGGCCGACAGACGCGCAAGGTCGGAATCGAACGGCGTTGCAATTGCCACCGCGCTACCGGCCTGGTCAACGTTGAAGTAGCTGCCGTGACCGATCGATGCGATCTGCTGCCATGGCTGCTTCGCGTCGCTGGCGTTGCCGCACTGAATCGTGTTCACGACGATGCCTTTGTCGGCCGCGACTGCGAGCGTCTGCGGATACTTCACGTCGTCCGGGTAGTCCATGTGCGGCGGCGCGTCGCCGACCAGGAAGATCACCTTGTACGCGTTGCCATCCTCGCTCCACGACATACGCGTAACCGCTTCGTTCAATGCCTGGTTGACGCTCTCGGGACCATCGCCCCCGCCGTTCGCCGTGAACTGCATGAGCGTTGCGTACATCGTGTCGATGTCGCTCGACAGGTCGACGACGCGCGTGACGTATTCGTCACCGCGATCGCGGTAGCCGACCAGACCCATACGGATGATCGGCGCGGGTTGCGCGGATGCCATCGACGACGCGATGGACCAGATTTTCTCCTTTGCTGCATCGATCAGTCCGCCCATGCTGCCGGTCGTATCGAGCACGAACACCACGTCGATGACGGGGCGATTTACCGGCAACGGATTCTGCAGTGCCGTCGAGTTGATCGACACCGTATCGCTGGGTGTGTTGCTCTTCAGCGCCGGATAGGCCACCGCTGCAGTGGTCAATACGAACAGGGCTGTACCTACTAATTTTGCTTTCATGGAATGAACCTCGGTTGTGACTCAGTGGTGATTGGCGTTTGCAGCCAGGCGGCGAAGCGCCGCCGTTGCGCTGCGTTCTGCACGTTTGAACGGCTGGTCGGAGTGCGCTTCGGCCTGCGACTGAGTGCCGCCGTCTGCGGGAAGCGCCACGAACAGCGCCTGAACCAGAAAGAAGCACCAGATCGACAAGAACACGCTGCCGGAACTCCTGGCTGCCCATATCGCGAACGCGAGTGCGAGCCCGCCAATGCCGAGATCCGCCAGTGCGGTAATGATCGAGCCGTGGAAATACAGCGAACGGATCAACCAGATCGACGCGACCTGGCAGATCAGGAACAGCGGCAGCGAGTTCGCAAACGCCGCAGCTGCGGCGGTGGCGGCACACCATATGGCGACCGTTGCGATTCGGCCGGTGCGTTCTTCGCTGCCGCTCAGCAGGTACAACGTGTACGCGCCGCCGAGCGTGATGGCGATGCCGCGAATTGCCTGCGCGCTCGAAAGCCACGGCGTGAGTGCGGCAAAGACCGCCGCACCGGTCGCGGCGAATATGAAGGCAATCACCGCGCCGCCGAGAAACGTGGGAGCTTTGGGGCGCTGCTTCATGGCCGGCTCCTGCGCTGCTTCTCTTGCAGAAGCGCCACCTCGACATCGTCGTCGGTCACCGGCGGTTGATACGGCGTCGCGTGAGGCGCGCCGGAACGTGGCAGATCCTGCAGCAGCGTCTCGGCTTGTTGGCGCAACGAATCGAATGCGCGGCGTTGCTCGTCGAGTTGTTCGTGTTCCGTCGCGAGCGCCTTAGTACTCACGTCGATGCGAGTACGCAACCGAGCGATGAGCTGTTCCATTTCGAGCCGCCGCTTCAACAACGTGCGGGCCAGCTGGTCTTCGCCGGATTCGAAACAAACGTCGAGTTGCTCCGCCGTTCGTGCGAGTTCGCGCTCGATATCGGCTGCCTGCCGCGTGTTATGCTCGCGTTCGTGTTCCAGCAGTCGAATGCGGTGTTCGCGCAAGGCGAGTTCGTCTTCCATCTCGCGTATCGCCTGCTTCAACAGCACATCGGGTTCTTCGAGCCGATCGAGTACCGCGTGCAGATCCGCGGTGAACAACCTGCTCATGCGTGTGATCAGAGCCATGAAATCTCCTCGTGGTGCGTGGCGGAATACAGGTTGCGCGTGGCACACGAGTGGCTGAAGACGCGACCGTGTAAAACGGGAGATCGCGGCTTTACCTCAACTTTACATACCGTATCGCACTCGCGCGGGTGTCCCGCTGCTAATCTCCCGCCATGAAACAGAAGTTGCGCATTCTGGTAGTCGAAGACGAAACGGCGATTCGCAGCGGCTTGATAGACGTGTTGGTGTACCACGGCTATGAGGCGGATGGAGCGGCGGACGGGCGGGACGGGCTTGCGAAGTCGCTGAGCGGCAGATACGACCTGATCATTCTCGACGTGATGTTGCCGCACGTCAGCGGGTTCGACATCTGCGAGGCGATCCGCAAGCGCGATCGCGATCAGCCGATCATCATGCTCACGGCGAAGGTTGCCGACGACGACATCGTGAAGGGGCTGTCGCTCGGCGCCGACGACTACGTTGCCAAGCCTTTTTCGATTACGGCGCTGGTGCTGCGTATCGAGGCAGTGTTGCGCCGTTCGCGCGCCGTAGTGGAATTGGCGGCGCACATCAAGCTGGGGGACGAGCTCGAGATCGACACGCGCAATCTATCGGGCCGACGTGGCAGTCACGCGATTGCATTCACACGCCGCGAGATGGAGGTGCTGCAATACCTGCACGCGAATCCAACGCGACCTGTGGGGCGCGATGAACTGCTCGCGCAGGTGTGGGGCTATGCGAAGCATGCCGAGATCGAGACGCGAACGGTCGACATTCACATTGCGAAACTTCGACGCAAGATCGAGGCGAACCCGAAGGAACCCACCCGCTTGATCACGGTGCGCGGCGCCGGCTATCGGTTGATCGACGATGCCTGATCGCGGGACACGCGGCGCCGAGAAGCGGCGTTTGCGGCTTGTGCTCTGCGTCTTCTTCGTCGCGCTCGTCGTGCCCACGGCCGTGCTCGTGTATCACGCGTTCGGTCGGCTGACGACGGAGGCGTTCTACCAGCATCGTGTACTGGCTGAAGAACTCGCGAACCGTATCGATGCGCGAGTGCGTCAGTGGATTGCAACGGAAGAAGCACGCTCGCTCACCGATTACCGCTTCCTGGTGGTGGAAGGCGAAGCGCAGGCGAATTTTCTGCAACGTTCGGCGCTGTCGAGCTTTCCGGTTGAGGCGTCCATTCCCGGACTGGTGTCGTACTTTCAAATCGACGCCGACGGCACCTTCAGTTCACCACTGTTGCCTTCGGGGGTAGATCCTGCGACGTACGGTGTGGCAGCTGACGAGATCACCAAGCGGCGCGCGCTGGAAACGCAGGTGCGTGGACTGCTTGCACGGCCGCTTTCGGCCGACGCACGGCAGGACGAGGTGGGCGCCGCGTCCGGTGTGCAGATGTCGAATGCGGTGGAGCCCGATGCGGAGAAGAAGACGCTAGCGAAGGACAAGTCCGCTCAGGGTGTATTCGACCGCCTGAGCGAATCCCCCGCGCCGCAACAGACGGGCGGCAAGCTCAATCAGACGAGCCAGCTTGGCCGCGTGGAGGATCTGAAACTCGAATCCAGATTCGAGTCGCGCGCGCGCGAACTCGATCGGCCGGCGGCAGCGCCAGCGGCGAAAGCCATGGCCGAGGAACCGCGTGTGGCGAGAAAGGAACAGGCCGCCGTGCCGATCGTGCTTGCCTCCGGCGAGGCGTCGGCGAAAAACGCGGCGGAAGCGCCGCGGGTGAGAACGTTCGACGGCGAACTCGATCCGTTCGTATTCAGCCGGCTCGACGCGGATCACTTCGTGTTGTTCCGCAAAGTCTGGCTCGATGGCCAACGGCTGATCCAGGGCGCGGTGATCGCGCAGCGGGAACTGTTGGACGGTCTGATCGACGCGCCGTTTCTTGAAACGGGGCTGTCGCAGATCAGCGATCTGACGATCGCATACCGCGGCGAGTTGATCGGCGCGGCCGGCGTGTCGCGAGCGAGCGGCTATCCGATTTCGAAGGCGGGCGGTGAGTTGCTCTATCGCGCGCCGTTGTCGTCACCTCTGAACGACATCGAACTGATATTCAGCGTGACCGATCTGCCGGTGGGGCCAGGTGGGCGGATCGTTGGCTGGGCGACTCTTGTCCTCGCGGTTGTGCTGCTCGGCGGGCTGATCGTGGTGTACCGATTCGGTGCGGCACAGATCGATCTCACACGCCAGCAGCAGGACTTCGTGGCAGCGGTGAGCCACGAGTTGAAGACGCCGCTCACGTCGATCCGCATGTACGGTGAAATACTGCGCGCCGGCTGGGCATCGGAGGAAAAGAAGAAGACGTACTACGACTTCATCTTCCACGAGAGCGAACGGCTGTCGCGGCTCATCGCCAACGTGTTGCGGCTGGCGCGGCTTACGCGCAACGGCGATGAAATGGATGTGAAGCCGGCAACCGCCTCGGAGCTGCTGAGCCTCGTCGAATCGAAGGTTGCGTCGCAGGTAGAGCAGGCCGGCTTCCGCCTCGAGATCAAACGCGATGTGCAGGCACCTTCCGCGAGCATCGCGGTGGATGCAGACAGCCTGGTGCAGATTCTGATCAATCTGGTCGACAACGCGCTGAAGTTCTCGGCGCATGCGTCGCACAAGGTGGTGGAGATCGGTTGCAACGTATCGCAAGCCAGCGTTGCGTTCAACGTGCGTGACCATGGCCCCGGAATCGCGCCGCGGCACCTGCAGCGGATATTCGAACTGTTCTATCGCGCCGAGGACGAGTTGACGCGCGAGACCACGGGTACCGGCATCGGTCTCGCGCTGGTGTCGGAACTGACGACTGCGATGGGGGGCAGGGTAGACGTCCGCAATTGTCAGCCCGGCGCCGAGTTCACAGTGACGTTTCCGCGAGTGACAACCACCTGAGCGCCGTCAGTCGAAGAGCCGTTTGCTGCTTGCGAAGATCAGGTAGAACACCATGCCGAAGAGATACACCCCGGCGGCGACCTGGAAGACCAGCGTCCACGAGTTGGTAAGTTCCAGGATCAGGCCGCTGACATAAACACCGATGATGCCGGGAATGGTGCCGGCGGTATTCGAAAGCCCCATCAATACGCCTGCGTAACGCGGCGCCACATCCAGGTGATTCACACCGAATCCACCTGCGGCGCACCCGCCGAGAATGCTGCCGACCGACATCAACGCGATGGCGGCGGGGGCGTCGTGAATGTAGCCGACGAACATCAGCGTGGTGGCGGCGCCGCCGAAACCGATCGTCTGCATCGTCTTGCGCGCCGTCGTCACGTCCCAACCGCTCTGGATCAAACGGTCTGCCAACCAGCCCGCGACGTTCAGGAACAGAAACGAAAACAGGGACGGAATCACTGCGAAGATGCCCACCGAGGCGAAGTCGACGCCGAGTCCCTTCGTAATGTAGGTAGGCATCCAGGCAAGCAGCACGTAGCCGCCCCAGTTCGTGCAGAAATGCCCGACGATGATCGCCCATACCGGACCGCAGCTGAGCAACTCCCGCATCGTCGGCGGACGCGAGCCTTCGTTGGCGACAGTGATCTGACTGAGTTCGGCGCGTTCGTGTTCGCCAATGGTCGGATGCTGATCGGGTTGCGCGGCGACGTGGCGGTGCCATAGCCACCACCACGCGGCGCCGACGGCTCCGAACGAATAGAACGCCCAATGCCAACCCCAGTGGATGACGATGACAGGCGTCAGCAACAGCGCGAATACGCTGCCGAGCGGGATGGCGGAGAAGATCACGCCGATGCCGCGTGCACTCTCGGCCTTGGGCAACCAGCGTCCGAACAGCGCATAGATGGACGGGAACGTGACGCCTTCGCCGACGCCCATGCCGATGCGCGCCGCCAACAGCACCGCGAAGCCGGCGGCTGCGGCAATGGGCGTGATCAACGTGAAGAGCGACCACGACAGCACGCCGATTCCGAGCACGATCTTGCCGCCGAAGCGGTCCGCCAGCCTGCCACCCAGGATCTGCGTCAGCAGATAACCGACGAAGAAGGCGGCGAGCACGCGCCCTTGTTGTTCCGCGTTCCAGCCGAGTTCCTCCGCCATCGGAATGATCGCGACCGAAATGTTGACGCGATCCATATAGCAGATGAACACGGCGGCGAACGACAGCAACACCAGCGTGTAACGGCGCGGCCAGTATTGTGTCAGCCGCAGTGCGGCAGATTGTTGATGCATCAGGCCCCTCTCCCCAGCGGTGCCCAACGATGGTACGCCAGCGCGAAGCTCGCTGTCAGAAAACGCAGCGCGATGTCGGATACGGTGAGTTCCGGATGAATGCCGTCGCTGCGCGCAACGGCATTCGTGCGAACGTCAGGACTTGTTCGGAATGTCGAGCTTGCCGAGCGTCGCTGCGATGTCCTGTGCGGCGGTTGAGGGATTGACGTTCTTGTCGATCGCGAGAATCTTCCCGTCGGCGCCGATGAAGAATGTCACGCGGCTCGAAACGCCCATCATGTTGAGCACGCCGTAGGCCTTTGCGGTTTCCTTCGTGGGATCCGACAACAACGGAAAGTCGGCCTTCTGTTCTTCGGCGAAGCCTTTGTTCTTGTCGACCGGATCGACGCTGGCCATGAAATAGGTCACGTCGTATTGGCGGATGAGGTTGCCGTTCTCTGCGAGCGATTTGCATTCGATCGTGCAGCCGCTCGTGTAGGCCTTCGGATACCAGGCGAGAACAACCGCCTGTTTGCCTTTGAATTGCGACAACGAGTAGGTCTTGCCGTCGGTGCCTTCGAGCGAGAAGTCGGGTGCCGGGTCGCCAACGGCGAGGTCGGCTGCGTGTGCGAGCGTGGTGAGGCAGAGTCCGAGGCCAAGACCGAGGAAAGCGGCAGCGAGCTCGCCCCGGA
>CAZLDA010000130.1:0-8529 GCA_964557875.1 uncultured Pseudomonadales bacterium
CGTTCTATCGGTTACGCATAGACGGCTCTGCGTGGCGGATGATCTCGTTGCCGGGGTTCGCGTCGCCGCAGACGTTACGGTTGGTCGTGTCGGGTCAACTCGCGAGCACTGCGATGCCCGGCACGTTGCAGATGGGGTTGGGTGGGCCGGGCCGCGTGCAGGCATACGATCGCTCCACGGCGTCGGTCGACGACGGCATATTCGTCGGCGTCGACTTCCGGATGGCTCCGGCGGGTGGACGTGCCGGCGACTTCCTGCTGTTCGCCGATGGCGCCTACGGCGATATCAAACGCAACTTCGCGGACGATGTGTCGGTGGGTCTTGCGAGTGTCGGAGCGGGTTGGGATCTGCCGCTCCGTATGTGGCTGGGTGCATCGCGCGCGCATCAGTTCGACGCGCAGTTGCGCTTCGCGGTACCTGTCGCAGATAAAGGCTCGCAGGATTGGATCAACGACGATGGCGTTACGCTCTACTGGATGCTCCGCTATGTCCCCTAAGCGCCGATTTCGATACCTCGTGTTGCTGACGTGCGTGCTGGGTTCGGCGTCCGTTCGAAGCGCCGACCCCGCGACGCCCGAAGCGGCAGAAGAGCGAACGCGTCTCGAAGTTCAGTACGCGCTCGACACCCTCGTTGCGACCGACCCGGAACTCGATCCGGTGGTGTTCACCGAGATCGTGCCGTTCACGGCGGAGGAATCCGCGGTGCGTCTGCCCAGCGACCAGGACTTGGACTGAGTCCAATCTCCTAAACGTCTGAGCTGAGGGGCGAAATCTTGCGCTTCGGCGAAGTCGATCCAGATATTGCGTGGTCGACAAAGCGAGCAGCTACTCACAAGTGGCGCTCCAATCGGGCGGTCTGGGTTATGCACAGTGTCGGATCGATCGTCACAAGGCTGCGGCGATGGCGCCACTTCTTCAGCATGTTGACGAGGAGCCGCCTGTAACTATCTGATCCATATAAGATTCCGGCGGTTGTTTAATTTTTGATCAATTTGCATCGACTGCCGTATTCTCTGGCGTCTCTGAACGTTCATCCGAGTTATCCAACGAGTTATCCACAGCGATAGTGGAAAACTCGTCCTAGAGTCCTACACACAACGAGGTACGCCATGGCCGATCGATCCCTACCGACGCTGCAGTCTCTTCGCGACAAAGGTGTATCCCGCGTCGAGCTGGGGCTGACCGACATCGACGGTGTCATCCGCGGCAAATACGTCAGCCTCGACAAGTTCGGCAGCCTGCTCGGCGACGGGGGTGGATTTTGTGACTGCGTGTTCGGCTGGGACGTGGCGGACCAGTTGTACGACAACGCCCGCTATACCGGCTGGCATACCGGCTATCCGGATGCCCACTTCAAGCTGATTGCCGACACGATGCGTTGGGTGCCCGACGCGGGCACGCCGTTCTTCCTGGGTGAGTTCGTTGCGACAGGCGGTGGTGAACACCCGCTGTGCCCGCGCACCCGCTTGCGCGGAGTGCTCGCGCAGGCGGCGGCGCAAGGTATGAAGGTGAAACTCGGTTTCGAGTACGAGTTCTTCGTGTTCGACGAGACGCCACACAGCGTGCGCGCGAAGGGCTACCGCGATCTGAAACCGTTCACGCCCGGCAACTTCGGCTACTCGGTGCTGCGTGCGTCCACGCATTCCGATCTCTTCACCGGCTTGATGGACTACGCCAATGCGCTCGACTGTCCGCTCGAAGCGTTGCACTGCGAGACCGGTCCCGGAGTGTGGGAGGGCGCGCTCGCGGTCACCGACGCACTGGCGGCCTCTGATCGCGCCAACCTGTTCAAGACCTTTACCAAAGTGTTCTTCGAGAAGCGCGAGCTCATGGCTACCTTCATGGCGAAGTGGTCGATGAAGTACCCGGGGCAGAGCGGCCACTGTCACTTCTCGTTCTGGGGCGACAATGACTCGAGCCTGTTCTTCGACGGCAATGCGCAGCATCGCATGAGTCGCGTGCAGCGCCACGCGCTCGGCGGACTGCAACGTTACCTGCCGGAATTCATCGCATTGGTTGCGCCGACGATCAACAGCTACACGCGACTCGTTAAGGGCGCGTGGGCGCCTACCGCATTCACCTGGGGGGTGGAGAATCGTACGTCGGCTGTCCGGGTGATCCCGGGTTCGTCCAAATCGCAACGCATCGAGTGTCGAGTCTCCGGCGCCGATGCCAACCCGTATCTCGCAGCATCCGCGATCATCGGCGCCGCGCTGCTGGGCGTGATCGAGAAACTGGAACCGGACGAGGCCGTAACCGGCAATGCGTACGACGTGGCCGATCGGATGGAAGGGCCGGGTCGATTCCCCGTCGACCTGCGGCAGGCTGCGGAGCGGCTGGATGCATCGAAAGCGGCACGTGGTTTGTTCGGCGATGCGTTTGTCGACCACTTCGTGTCGAGCCGGCTTTGGGAAGCGCGCGAGTACACGCGTTCGCTGAACGACTGGCAGCTCGAACGATACTTCGAGATCATCTGACGCGTGGCGAACGCGTAGCAGCGCTTTGCGAAATTCAGTAACGAGACCCCGATGCGAATAGGCATTCTCAAAACCGACTCGGTGCGCGAGGAGTTCCAGGGCGAGTTCGGTGACTATCCGGCGATGTTCCGCGCAATGCTCATGGCGAGTGCCGACGACGAGCCGATCGAGTTCCGCGACTACGATGTGCAACGCGGCGAGTACCCCGCGTCGCTCGATGAGTGCGACGCATACCTGATCACCGGCAGCCGTGAAAGCGTCTACGACGACAAACCGTGGATCCACCGTCTCGCCGAATTCGTTCAGCAACTCGATGCCGCGCGCCACACGCTGGTGGGCATCTGCTTCGGCCATCAATTGATTGCACACGTGCTCGGCGGCGAGACGCGCGCGGCGGATGCGGGCTGGGCGGTTGGCGTGCAGGAGACGCAGGTGTTGTCGCCGGCGGACTGGATGTTGCCGTATCGCGAGCGATTCGGGTTGCTCTCGAGTCACAAGGATCAGGTCGTGCGTTTGCCGGAGCGTGCCGAGGTATTCGCCTCAACGCTGCACTGTCCGAACAGCGGCTTCACAATCGGCGAGCACATTCTGACGTTCCAGGGGCATCCGGAATTCTCGAAGGGCTATTCGCGCGCGCTCATCGAACTGCGTCGCGAGTTGCTGGGCGAGTCTGGTTACAGCACTGGCGTCGAGTCGCTGGCAAAGCCCGTGCATCAGTCGATGGTCGGGCGATGGATCATCAACTTCATTGCGTCCAACGCAGCTGAACGTCCGCGTGAGGCGTCTTGACCACGTTGCGGTCGGTCAACGGGTCCGTTCAGTCGCAGTCGCTCGTTAGATGGCTGCTGACCGTGACGCTTGTGGTTGCGTGTACCGCATCGGTGACCGGATGCGGCGTCAAACTCGGGTACAACAACCTCGACCGTTTGATCAAATGGTCGATGGACGACTACATGGCGCTCGACCCGAATCAGGAGGCGTTCTTCAAGGCCGAACTGGCATCGCTGCTGTACTGGCATCGCACCACGCAGCTGCCCATTTACGCAGTTGCGATCCGCAATCTCGACGGCGAGCTTGCCGATGGCGCAACCGTTGAAGAAATGTTCGTGTTCGGCCAGGAAGTGGAAACCTGGTGGGATCGGATTCTGACTGCGTCGCTGCCCCTTTCGACGCAGCTGATGTACTCCGCAACCGACGATCAGCTCGATCAGTTCGCCGTTCAGTATGCGAAAGACATCCGCAAATACATCAAGCCGTACGAGAAGCTGACGCCGGATGAACGGCGTGAAAAATGGGCGCGCGAGTTTCGCGAATACTTCGAGTTTTTCAGCGGCAATCTGAGCAACGAACAGAAGAAGCTGATCGAAGCGCAAAGCCAGCGTTTCATTCCCGATGACCAGAGCTGGGCGGAATATCGCAAGCGATACGGCGAAGCAATGCTGGCGTTGGTGCGAGAGCGATCGTCATACGTCGAGTTCGCACGTGCGTTCAGCGACATGACGTTCGGACGCGAGCGCTGGCACGGAGAGGAATACGCCGGCGCGCTTGCTTCGAATCGGCAGCTGTACCGCGACGTCTCGCTCGCCTTGCTCGCTTCGCTGACGGCCGAACAACGGCGCACGTTGTCGAAGAACCTGCTGAACATCGCGAAAGACTTCGACGAATTGGCGGCCGATGCCCCGCCTTCCGCGCCGCCCTCCGCCTGCCTGGTCGCTTGCTCTTAGCGCTCAAAAAAACGCCCGGCGGTTGCCGGGCGAGTGGTTGGGGCTGGGAGGCCCCGGGGAGAGGAGGGCGAGAAAGACCTACGGATCGTTCCGGTCGTCTAGCAACAACCAACCGATCACGTAAGCCGCAACCGCGATTTTGGTTACGATCACCGCGCAGATCACCGATGCGATACGCACCCAGGTGACGTCGACGTTCAAGTAGCGCGCGATGCCCGCGCACAACCCGGCGATCAAGCCATTACCGCGATCGAGTTCGAGTCCAAACCCACCGGAACTACTGTGGCGCATGTGCGACATCCTCATCATCAGCGTCTGGACGCCAGCGTCCGGACGAGGTTTTCGAAGAACGAGTTTTGGTCATTCAAGCCGATCAGGCGTATCTGTTTCGGATTGACGGTCGGCTGCGAGCCTTCGATCGAGTGCTGTGTGCTGACGTCGACCCAAACGCCGAAGAGGATGGCGGCGACGACGAAAATTCGGATCGGCCACGGCGTGCGACGACGCTGGCGGATGCGCGGTAGCGATAGTGCGGCGTTCATTTCTGTTCCCTGTTCCCTTTGCATTTGGAGCCTCTCGGATCTCTCCTGGTGAGCGTCTATTCATAACTTGTGCCAACACGTGCATCCGAACCTAACGTGCTGTTTTTCCAGGCCCGCGCGTCGGCGGTCGGTAGAGAAGCCATGCTGCGGCCCGGCGCAGGTGGCGAATTTCGCCAAGTATTGATGCCGCGGCTTGCGCCGGTCGGTGAGGCGCGTTAGAAGAGTCCCTTGGCGCGGAAACCGCGCGTGCTCGGACAACGAAGCCGCTTAGACGGCCGACTGCATTGACAAGCGGGGGAACAGATGGATTTTCATTTTGCGACTGCATTCGAGGTGATCGCCGACACGCTGCCGGACGATCCGGCGTTGATCTGCGGCGACACCACGCGTACCTGGAGCGAGTTCGACGACCGCGCCGCGAGGATTGCGTCGGTGCTGAAGGCGCATGGGCTCGGGGTCGACTCGAAGGTCGGCATCTATCTGCACAACTCCAACGAGTACTCCGAGGCGCACCACGGCATCTTCAAAATTCGTGGTTGCCCCATCAACGTGAACTATCGCTACAAGTCGGACGAGCTCGTGTACCTGCTCGACAACGCCGACGCCGAAGCGGTGGTGTTCCAGTCGACGTACGCGATGCGCATCTGGGAGATCCGCGAAAAGCTGCCGCGCGTGAAGTTGTGGATCCAGGTCGACGACGGCACCGAATCACTGCTGCATGGTGCAATCGATTTCGAACGCGCGATTCGAAGCGCTACTCCCGCGCCGCGCATCGACCGCCCGGGTGACGACGTGTACATGCTGTACACCGGCGGCACTACCGGGATGCCGAAGGGCGTGATGTATCCGAACGGCGGCTTCTGCAAGGGGCTCGCGACGGGCGGACTCGCCCTGCACGGTCTCGCAGCGCCGGAAACGCCGGAAGGATTGCCCGCACTCGTGCGTCAGATCAAGCAGAACGGCGCGCTGCCGGTCAGCCTCGCGGCATGCCCACAGATGCACGGCACCGGCCTGTGGCTCGGCACGCTGTTGCCGATGATGTGCGGCGGCGCCGTAGTGACCATTTCGAAGCTCGGCCTCGATCCCGACGCGTTGTTCTCACAGGTTGAAACGCACCGCATCACCGACATCGCGATCGTCGGCGACGCGTTCGCGAAACCCATGCTCGGTGCGCTCGATGCGGCGAAGGCCAATGGCCAGCCTTACGACTTGAGTTCGCTGAAGCGCATCATCTCGAGCGGTGTCATGTGGAGTTCCGAAACGAAGCAGGGACTCCTCAGGCATCACGACATGATGTTGATGGATACGATGGGCTCCACCGAAGGCGGCATGGCGAGCAACGTGTCGACCCGCGCAAGCAGCGCGGAAACGGCGAAGTTCCAGTTGAGCGAAGGGGTGCGCGTGTTCACCGACGACGGTCGCATCGTTGCGCCGGGTTCGGGTGAGATCGGCAAGATCGGCCTCAGCGGTTCGGTGCCGCTCGGCTACTACAAAGATCCGAAGAAATCGGCGGAGACGTTCCGCGAGATCGACGGCGTGCGTTACAGCTTTCCCGGCGATTACGCGCGCGTGGAGGCCGACGGCACCATCACACTGCTCGGCCGCGGCAGCATGTGCATCAACAGCGCCGGCGAAAAGGTGTACCCGGAGGAAGTCGAGGAGGTGGTGAAGCGCCACGCGGCTGTTTACGACTGCCTCGTGGTGGGCGTCCCCGACGATCGATTCGGCGAACGTGTGGTTGCAGTGGCGTCGTTGCGAGAAGGGCAGGAAGCGGATCCGACGACGCTGATGGAATACACGCGCGAGCACCTCGCCAGTTACAAAGCGCCGCGGCACGTGCTGCTGGTCGATCAGGTGCGCCGTGCGCCGAACGGCAAGGCCGACTACAAATGGGCTAAAGCAACGGCGCTCGCGGAGTTGCGTCCGGCGTCATGAGCAACCCCCATGAGTGAACAGCCCGGAGGTCCGCTCGAAGGGGTTCGCGTTCTCGACCTGACGAGCATGATCTCCGGTCCGGTCGCCACGATGATGCTCGGCGACCAGGGCGCAGACGTCATCAAGGTTGAACCGCCCGGCGGCGACCTGGTACGCAACCTCGGGCCGAACCGCGCCGGCTTCACCGCAAGTTTCGTGTCATCGAATCGCAGCAAACGTTCGCTCGTGCTCGATCTGAAAAGCGCCGATGGTCTGGCCGCGCTCAAACGCCTGATTCCGACCGCCGACGTGTTCGTGCAGAACTTCCGGCCGGGTGCCATCGAACGCATGGGGCTTGGAGAGAGCGTCGTACGGAGCTTGCGCAACGACATCGTCTATGTGTCGATCAGCGGCTTCGGCGAAACGGGGCCGTACGCACACAAGCGCGTTTACGACCCGGTTATTCAGGCGCTATCCGGTCTCGCCTCCATACAAGCCGATCGAGACAGCGGCCGGCCTCGAATGGTTCGTACGATCATTCCCGACAAGACCACCGCGGTGACCGCTGCGCAGGCCATCACCGCAGCGCTCTTCGCGCGTGAACGCACGGGCAAGGGACAGCACGTCAAACTCGCGATGCTCGACGCGATGGTTGCGTACTTGTGGCCCGAAGGAATGACGAGCCTGACGTTCGTCGGCCGCGAAGTGCAGGCTGCCCGCGCGCAGATCGCGCAGGACCTCATCTTCGAAACGACCGACGGCTTCATCACCGCGGGCGCGGTGTCCGACGCGGAGTGGCTCGGCATGTGTAACGCGCTCGAGCGCCCCGAGTGGCTCGACGATGAACGCTTCAAAACGGCGGCCGGCCGCGTGATCCACGTTCAGGCGCGCCTCGCGATGACGGCGGAAGTCCTGAGGCAACGCAGCAGCGCGGAGTGGCTTACGAGACTCGACCGCGAAGGTGTACCGTGCGCGCCCGTGTTGTCGCGTGAGCAAGTGATCGAACACGAGCAGATTCGCGTCAACGGGATGATCGAAGAGCACGAGCATTCGGTAGCCGGCCGTATACGACAGCCGCGTCCGGCCGCGCGCTTCAGCGCGACGCCCGCACGGATGCGCCGACCCGCGCCGATGCTGGGGGAACAAAGCCGCGAAATACTCGAAGAGGCTGGCTTCAGCGGCGCCGAGATCGATGCGCTGATTTCAGGTCGCTGACACCCGCTCCCACCGTCAAGGTTTCGTCGCGCCGGATATCGCGCCTGCACAATTTCCTGGAGCGTCTCCGGATAACGCGCCTGGTCGCCATATAACTTGTCGATAGCATCGCGAATCGTTGCAATGTTCTGGCGCTGCACGCTGATCTTGCCGTTGTCGATGGCATGAAAGTAGCGCGGCACGGCCAGCGTCAGCAGCAGCGCAATCGTTGCCAGGACGACCATCAGTTCGATGAGCGTGAAACCATGTGCGCTTTCGAGCCTTTGCATGCTCACCACTCCCGGTACTGAATGCCGTTCAGTCCGATGCGCTCGGAGCGCGACGAGATATCGAACACGTCCTCTCCCGGCCTCGGATCGTCGGGCGGGCTGCCGTAGCTGCGAGTGGCCCAGTGCTGGGCCGGTGGCGTAGCCGCCTCGGGGAAGAACGGATCGCGCGGGATCTGGCGCAGAAACACGATGCGGCGTCCGCCCGACAGGTGCTGTACGTCGATCCCTTGCACCAGAACTTCAAGTGACGGTGGATACCCTGACTCCGTGGCACCCTTGGCCGTCAACCCGGAATCGGCGGCGGCCTTGTAGGCGTCGATCGCGCTTCGGATCTGGCGCAGCGCTGCACGCAGTTCGGCTTCGCGCAGACGGGTGGTCGTGACCTCGT
>CAZLDA010000131.1:0-8491 GCA_964557875.1 uncultured Pseudomonadales bacterium
CTTGCGGACGGTATGGATCCCGCGTCGCACGTGCTGACCGCAGCGTACAAATCAATGACGGACTACGACGCGTATCAGCAGGCGGCGCTCAAGGATCCGGCGCGCGAGGAGTTTCTTGCCACGGTCGTTCCAATTGCGCAGCTGTTGTTGACCGGCCGCTCGGAACTCGTGCGCAGTTGGGGTGACGTCAACGACACCGACACGATCTGGCAGACCCATTTGTTCGACGTGACCGATCAAGCCGCCGTGGTAGCGGCCGAAGACGCCTGGTTCGCGTCGCCGATGGGAAAGGCATTTCCGGGGCAAGTACACCTTTCGGCCATCATCGCCGGCGGCGACGGCGCGCCGAGCCATGTCATTCAAGTGGGATGGGCAAACGTGGCGGAGATGGAAGCGTTCGGAGACAAGTACGCAGACGACCCGGCGTGGACCACGTTCGTCACGGCGATGCAGGCCGCGTCGAAGTACCGCGGCGCGAACCTCGCGCGCTCGTTGAAGGCATGGGGCCCCGCGACGTTGAACTCACTCACACGTTGACCTCGTTCCAGAACTCGCACTCGTTGTCGTGCGGCGCGCTTCGCGCTCGACACGCCGTACGGTAGTTGCACGATCTCGAGCGCCAATGGATGGAGGACACGAAGATGGGCATCGGTCCCGTAATTGGCGAAATCAACTACTCGGTCACGAGTTCCACATTCGAACGCCAGCCGAACGGCAGCGTGCGCGTGGCGGTCAATCTGGAGGGCACCGCTACCGGTTACGGTACAGTGACCGGAACGCTCAACTTCATCTCTCCGACACCGGGCGCGATCGTCGGCCCGCTGAACTGGACAGGTGCCGCGTTCCAGCCCTCAGGCGAGGTGATAGGCGCTACCGCCGAAGGCTTCTGGCGCAAGGTGGACGGCAAGCAGCAGTGGAAGGTCTACGGCATCAACCTGACGTCGACCGGAACAGTGTTGCTCGCCGAAGCCACGCTCGACCTGGCTTCGCGCAGCTATCAGGGCACGCTCGCTGAGTGGAGTTGATCTAACACGGACACGAAGGGGCGCCTTGGACCCTTCGTGTCTGTGCTGTCAGAGGGTGTTTCCCGGCAATTCCAGCGTCACGCGGGCACCACCCAGCGGCGATTCGCCGATGGTGAGTCCGCCGCGATAACTCGATACGAGTTCGGCTACGACGGCAAGACCGATACCGTGGCCCGCTTCCGCCGTATCGCCGCGGGCGCCGCGCGCCAGCACCTGCACACGCTGGTGCTCAGGTACGCCGGGGCCGTCGTCGTCGATGGTCAGTCGCACCAGATTGCCGCCTTCGGCACCGACCACCACTCTGGAGCGGCAGTACTTGAATGCGTTTTCGAGCAGGTTCCCCAACATTTCCATCAGGTCGCGCTCGTCGCAGCGCAATACGAGATCGGCCGGGATGTGGTGCTCCGCGCTAACGTTCTTGTCGATGTATGCGGTTCGCAACGCTTTGATCAAACGCTCTGTCAGCGGTGCAGGGGCGGTCCAACCGGCCAGCACAACGGGCCTCGCTGCCATCGCGCGCGACAGCTGGTGCGCAACCGTCGTTTCCATGCGGTCGAGCTGATCGCGCAACAGCTTCTCATCCTCCGCATGCCCGCTCGACAGCGCGTTGCGGAACACCGCGAGGGGCGTCTTGAGGCTGTGCGCGAGATCGTCCATCGCGGTGCGGTAACGATCGCGGCTGCTGATTTCGTGTTCGATGAAGCGGTCGATGTTGCGCGCCAGGCCCGATAATTCCGGCGGATAGTCGTCGCCCATGCGTTCGCGATGCCCCGCTTCGACGGCGCGCACGCGCGCCGCCATCACTTCAACCGGACGCAATCCCCACGCGACGGCAAGCACCTGCGCGCCCATCAGCGCAACCACTACAGCCGCCATGCCTAGCAGCAGCGTGCGCCGGAAGCTCGCAATCGCGCTTCTGAAAGGCGTTTGCTCCGCAACCGCGTGGAAGGTGAACAGTTGATCGCCGTTCGCTTCCCAGATGACCCGATAGAACATCTCGAAGTAGCCGTTGGTCTCGCGGAATTCGAAGCTGCCCGGTACCAGCTTGAGATTGGACGGCATCCTTGCGAGGTGCTGCGAAGCAACGTTGCCGAACTGCAGCGAACGCGATTGCCAGATCACCGTGCCATAGGCATCGCTGACGCTTGCGTAAAGGCCAGATTCGGGCTGTTCCAAACGAGGGTCGAGCAGCGAAGCCGGAAAGCGCAGCGAGGTGCCGTCTTCTTCGGCTGCGCCGAGCAACGAGTAGATAAGCAGTTTGAGCTGTTCCTGCGCGCCCGCAACGACACCGGCTGTGAACGACCGATCGAGCACCCAGCCGGTGAGACCCAGACCGAGCCCGAGCACCAGCGTGCTCGTTAGCAGCAGCCGCGCGCGCAAGCCGATTCGCGAAGTCCGCGCCAACGTTTAACTCGATTCCCCGGGTGAGAACCGGTAGCCCTGCCCGCGCACCGTACGGATCGGATTCAACGTGCCGTCGGGGTCGAGCTTGCGACGCAAACGGCCGATGAACACCTCGATGACGTTGCTGTCGCGATCGAAATCCTGCTCGTACAGATGATCGGTGAGTTCGGTTTTCGATACGACGCGCGCCGCATTGATGACGAGATACTCGAGCACGCGATACTCGAACGCCGTCAACTCGATGGCGTCGTCGCCCACGCGCGCTTCCTTGCGGGCCGTGTCGAGCGCGAACGCGCCGACGGTGATCACGGGCGATGCATGGCCCGCTGCGCGGCGCATGAGTGCATTGAGGCGCGCGCGCAGTTCCTCCATGTGGAACGGCTTCGTCAGGTAGTCGTCGGCGCCGGCTTCGAGGCCGACCACTTTGTCCTGCCAATGCGCTCGCGCGGTGAGAATCAGAATCGGCAGGCTTCGGCCGAAGCCGCGCAACGCCTTGATCACCGAGATGCCGTCGCGTTTCGGCAAGCCGAGGTCCACCACGGCGGCGTCGTATTCGAACTCGCGTCCGAAATAAACGCCTTCGTCACCATCGGCGGCTGCGTCGACGACGTTGCCCGCATCCTTGAGATTTTCGACGAGCTGGGCGCGCAGCCCCGCATCGTCTTCGATCACCAACACGCGCATCGGCTTACCTTGAGTTGATTTGTTTGGGAGCGTTAGTTGCCTAGATTGCCGCGCGAATCGACGGAAACCGTTTTGATGCGGCCGCCGTCGAGCAGCACGGTCACTTTGTATCTGTTGCCTTCCCGCTTCACCGACATGACACGACCGTCGTACGCGCGCTTCACGATCGACGCCGCTTGCTGCTCGGATATACCTTCGTCCGAGCCGCTGCGGTCGTGATTGTTCTTGTCTGCGCCGGCCGACAATGTCGTCAGCGTCAATGCGGCCGTCAGCAGAGCAGTAAGCAGTGATCGTGAGCGCGTGTTCATGGGCGCATTGTACGCTGAGCGTTCAGGTCATCCACACAGTGCGGTCGTTAGAACGCCGGAGTCACGTCCACGCGCACACGCACGGT
Source organism: uncultured Pseudomonadales bacterium (assembly GCA_964557875.1). Taxonomy (GTDB): domain Bacteria; phylum Pseudomonadota; class Gammaproteobacteria; order Pseudomonadales; family Azotimanducaceae; genus DATJGR01. The sequence continues at coordinate 3,508 of CAZLDA010000131.1, forward strand.
ATCGCCCGGAGGATTACGGGAATAGGCCGTATACGTCTGGCCCATGTACGTGTAACGCACGTTGTAGCCGCTGATGCGTTCTTCCTCGTGTGTTTCCTGAACCTCGCTGCACACTTCCTGCGTTCCATAGGTCACATAACGCGGTGCCGCATTGCGACGCGCCACGTCGTAGCCGATGGCACCGCCGAACACCGCACCGATTGCCGCACCCGCCTGCTGGTTGTGGTGACCGTTGGCCACCGCCGAACCCAGGACGCCGCCGGCGATTGCACCGAGTAACGGAATAGCCGGCGAAATTCCACCGCCGCTGGCAGTCTGCACGCGCTGCTCATTGCATTGTTCGCGCGGCACCGTGTAACTCACGGTTTCATACACGGGCTGAACACCCACCACACGGGCCTGCTCATAGCTGCCGGCGAACGCCATCGACGGAATCAGCGTTGCGGCGGCGAGTACGCGGAGGTTCTTCACGATGGTTCTCCTGAGTTCTTCCTGGCTGGGCACGATACGGTTGTGGCCCTGAACCGAATATGAACGACCAAACCGGGGTCAACAGTCCGTTGAAGAACGGACTGTGCTTCAGCAAACGTCTCAGTACTGTGTTTTGGTGACGGAAGTCTCGATCGTGTGGTCGGCGCCGAGCACCACCGTCAGGTCCGCCCGGCCGGGCAGATCCTGCTTCATCCAGTACGTCAGCCGTTCGTAGTGCGCGGTGAAGCGCTGCAGCTGCGCCGGGCTCATACGCCGTTCCGGCGGCACTTGTAGTTCCTGTTCGGCGCGCCAGCGTCGCACGGCGTCGAAGTCCGGCACCTGCAGGAACACGAGCCGATCGAAGCGCGCAAACAACGTTTGATAACGCACGAGCGCTTCGTTGACGTAGGCGCGCCAACGCCCGTCCGCGTCTTCGTCACGCTCGAGCTCGTTGATCGGCGCAACGAGATCGGCCGTCGCTTGTGGTCGCGCACCGAGACACCAGCCCTCGATGATCACCACTTCTGCAAAGCCGGCCATCGGCCACGCGCTGCGCTCCACTCTGTCATCGAGACCTTTGTCGAACTTAGGCATCGGCGTGGGCGACCGTGTCACATCGTCGAGCGTGCGAACACAAAGCTCCAGGTCGTGCGTGCCCGGAACGCCGCGGGTGATCAGCAATGGATGCACCGTGCGGGCGAGTTCGATGCGGCGCGCGCGTGTGAGATAGAAATCGTCTAACGAGCACGCTACGGCGCTGACGCCGGACAGCAACAGTTGTTCCGTCAGGATCTCGGCCAGGCTCGTCTTGCCGCTGCCTTGCGCGCCCGAGATTGCGAAAAACATCGGACGAACCGCCGCCGCTTGCACGTCTGCCGCAAGCGAACGCGCCAAGGGCATCCAGGTCTTTCTTGCGGACGGGGTCATCGGCTAAGGTTAACGGCGTCATCACGGAGTCACCATCATGTCGTCGCGCACGCTTCAGATCACCGCCCCGCTGTACGAATACCTGATGCAGGTGGGTGTGCGCGAATCCGCCACCGCTGCTGCACTGCGCGTTGAAACGGCAAAGCTGCCGATGGCGATGATGCAGATCTCGCCGGAGCAGGCGGGCTTCATGCAGTTGATCGTCAAACTGCTGGGCGTCAAGCGCGCGCTCGAGGTGGGCACGTTCACAGGTTATTCGGCGCTCGCAGTTGCCGAGGCGATGCCGAGTGACGGCAAACTGATCGCGTGCGATGTGTCGGAAGAATGGACGTCGATCGGCAAACGCCACTGGGTAGCCGCGGGCGTTGCAAACAAGATCGATCTGAAACTCGGGCCCGCCGTAGCAACGCTGGACCAGCTCATCGCCGCCGGCCAGAGCAACACGTTCGACTTCGCATTCATCGACGCCGACAAGAGCAACTACGACAACTACTACGAACGTGCCTTGAAACTGGTGCGCGTCGGCGGGCTGATCGGTATCGACAACACGTTGTGGAACGGCGCGGTGGTAGACGCATCGCGGCAAGACGCCGACACGAAGGCGATCCGCGCGTTGAACACGAAGGTGCACGCCGATACGCGCGTCGACGTGGTGTTGCTGCCGATCGGGGATGGGCTGACGCTGGCGCGGCGACGCTGATTCACAACCTGACCGCTCATCGGATCGCTTGGAACTGAACCGTCCCGAATATGTCTGAAGAACGGCCTGAGGCCGTTCTTGCCTTACAATCGGCGCCGCCCGCCGACATAACCGGAGATTCGTTTGAACCGTATTCTTCCGCAGCGCGCGCAGCTGCACGCACTGCTGCGTCGAGCTCAATCCATCGTCGTGATCGTTCTGCTCGCCGCCTGCTCGACGCTGCCGTCCAGCTCCACCGCGATCATCAAAAGCCCCAACGATCACCGCGAGTACCGCGCCGTAACGCTGCCCAACGGCCTGATCGCGGTGCTGGTATCAGATCCGTCGACGGACAAATCCGCCGCCGCACTAGCCGTCTACCGCGGCAGCTACGACGACCCCGAAGGCCGCGGGGGACTCGCGCACTTCCTCGAACACATGCTGTTTCTAGGCACCACGAAGTACCCCGGCGTGGACGAATACCAGAACTACATCACCACGCACGGCGGCACGTTCAACGCCTACACGTCGTCGGATCACACGAACTACTTCTTCGACATCCAGACGCCGTTCCTGGAAGGCGGGCTGGACCGGTTCGCGCAGTTCTTCATTGCACCGACGTTCGATGCCGCTTACGTGGAACGGGAAAAGAATGCCGTCAACTCCGAGTATCAGCTGTACCTGAAAGACGACGACTGGCGGGCGAACGCGGTCGAAAAGCAAGTGATGAGCCGGACGCATCCGGGTGCGCGCTTCTCCGTGGGCAGCCTCGACACGCTGAGCGGCGACGTTCGCACCGACCTCATCGAGTTCTATCGCACGCACTATTCGGCCGATCAGATGGCGCTCGTCGTGCTCGGTGGCCAATCGCTCGATCAGCTCGAAACGTGGGTAACCGAGAAGTTCTCGGCGATTCCACGCCGGCCGATTGCCAAGCCCGCACCGCTTGGACCGATGTTCGAGCCCGGTACCCTACCTCGAAAACTCACGTTTCAGACGGTGAAGGACTCGCGTCAGGTCATCTACAACTTCCCGGTGCCGAACCTCGACCCGTACTTCCGCGAAAAGCCGGGCGCGTACATTGCCAATCTGCTCGGTCACGAAGGCGCTGGTAGCCTGCACGCGCAGCTGAAGGAGCGCGGCTGGATTGAGTCGTTGGGCGCGAACGCCTCCCGCTTCGATGCAGACAATGCGCTCGTGATGGTATCCATCGAACTCACCGAAGAAGGCTCTGCACACGTCGATGACATCACGCAGGCTTTGTTCGACTACATCGCGCTGGTCCGCAAAGACGGCGTAGCGAAGTGGCGTTACGAAGAGCAGGCGAAAGTCGCCAGTCTCGCGTTCCGATACCAGGAGAGCTCGTCGCCGATGAGCTTCGTCTACAACACGGCGCCGAACCTGCGGCTTTATCCGGTGAAAGACGTGCTCGAAGGGCCATATCTGATGGAGCGTTACGACGAAGCGCTCATTCGCAAGTACCTCGACGCACTCCGGCCCGACAACCTGTTGCTCGAAGTCAGTGGCCAGAAAGTGGACGCCGACAAGATCGAGCCGTGGTTCCAGGTGCCCTACGGCGACCAGAGGCTTACGACCACCCTGAGTGGCGAAACCGCCGCGCAGTTCGGTCTTGCGCTGCCTGCTCCGAACGAATTCCTGCCGACCAACCTGAAGCTCGAGACGCAGCCGGAGTCGATACCTAAACGCGTCGACTCGACGACGCCGGGGCTCGCGATATGGTGGGCACCCGACACCAGCTTCGGCACGCCGCGCGCCACGACATACCTCAGGCTCGACGTCGCCGGCGGATTCCGTACGCCCACCGATGTGGCGTACGCAAACCTCTACACACGCCTCGTGCTCGATGCGCTCAATACGTTCGCCTACCCGGCAGAGGTGGCCGGCCTCAGCTACGACATCGACGTTCAATCCAACGGCTTCCTGATCACCGTCGCGGGCTACGACGACAAGCAGCCGTTACTGCTCGGACGCATCCTGGAGGTATTCGCGAACGTCGCGCCGTCGCAGGAAAAGGTGGCGGACTATCGCGAAGAACTGCGTCGTTCGTGGCAGAACTTCGTCGCCGGGCGCCCGTACGAACAGGCGCTCGCAACGCTCTCGCAGGTAATGGTCGACGGCGGCTGGCCGCCGGCGCAGCTGTCCGACGCGCTGGCCGACGTAACGCCGCAGAGCCTCGCAACGTGGCAAAAGAATCGTCTGAATCGTTACGGCGCATTGCTGCTGATGCACGGTAACGTCAGTTCGGAGGAAGCTGCGCACGTCGCGCGCGTGGTCAGCTCCACGCTGCACCTCGACGCAATACAGGCGCCGCCGAACATCGTCGCCAAGCTGCCGGCCCGCGATTTCACGTTCCCGCTGACGATCGACAACGCCGACTCGGCGATGGTGATGTACATGCAGGGCGCCGACGAGTCGTTCGGGCAACGTGCGTTGTTCGGCCTGACGAGTCAGGTATTGCGCACCGCGTACTACAACGAGCTGCGCACTGAGCAACAGCTCGGCTACGTGGTGCTCGTAACACCGTCGGTATTGCGCCGCGTTCCCGGCATCGCGTTCGTCGTTCAGAGCCCTGTTGCCGGCGCGGGCAAAGTGCTCGACGTTTCGCAAACGTTCCTCACGCAATACCGCAAGACGCTCGCAGAAATGTCGGCCGAAGAATTCGCGGCCTACAAGCAGGGTCTCATCGGTCGTCTGCGCGAACGCGACAAAAACCTCGCCGACCGCAGCCTGCGCTTCTGGAGCGACCTCGACGTCGGCTTCACGACGTTCGACTCCCGCGAACAGATTGCGCAACAGATCGAACAGATCGACCAGGCGCAACTACTCGCGTTCTACGACCGCCTGCTCGACCTGGCGCACAAGCAGCGGCTGGTGATTTACAGCCGC
>CAZLDA010000132.1:0-8468 GCA_964557875.1 uncultured Pseudomonadales bacterium
GAATCTGGCCTCGTCGGTGTCTGAGGGACTGGGTGGTTACGTTTACGACTATCTCGGCGCAGGCAACTTCGCATTCGATGTTGTTGTCGTACTATCGACGTTGTTCGCGGCGAGTTGTTGGTTGCTGGTACCGAGATTGCGCAGAGAGGTTCCGCAGTGGTGGGCATGATCCGGGTTCTCGCGACGACCCTGGCGGTAGTCTCCCAGCTCGGCGCGTTGCAGGCATCGACCGCGACGAGTGCCGAGAGCCTGCCCTATAACGAGTCGGCCAACGCGCAGGCCGAAATTCGTGCCGCCATGACCCAGGCCGCGGCCGAGAAGAAGTACGTACTGCTGATCTTCGGTGCGAACTGGTGCATCGATTGCCGCGAGTTATCGGCGAATATGGACAAGTCGCCACTTTCAGATCTCATCCGGCAGCGCTACGTGGTGGTCAAAGTCGACATCGGCAACTGGAACAGGAACCTCGACCTGGTGAAGGCCTGGGGTGACCCGATCGCAAAGGGCATTCCGGGGGTGGTCGTGGCCGACCCGAACGGCTCTACCCTTTATATGACCAAGGCCGGCGAAGTGGCGAACGCACGCTGGATGGGGTCCGAGGGCTTGATGAAGTTCTTCAATGCCCTGCCGCAAAACAGGCTTTGAAATCCTTGGAACGCGCCCGGTGAGGTAAGATGCGCGCCGCCGCTAGTGTGCCGGTCTTAGACCCATTTTTCAGGGAAGGAGTCGCGTTGAAGAGGTTCGGAGGTTTTACCGTGAGTCGGTTGCACTGTGCGCGGTGGCTTGCCGTGCTGCTTGGTTCGATCGCGGTCGAGGCAACCGCGTCGACATTCATTCTGCCCGACGCGAACGATGGGCTGGTCGGTGAACCGGTGGCCTTGAAAGTGACCTACGATGATCGCTTCTCGACCCTCGCGATAAAGTACGACCTCGGTTTCGAGGAACTGCGGCACGCCAACCCCGACGTGGATCCGTGGATTCCCGGCGAAGGCGCGCGCGTGGTGTTGCCCACCCAATTCATGCTGCCGCCCGGTCCGCGTGAAGGCATCGTGATCAATCTTCCCGAATATCGCCTGTATTACTTTCCGAAGGGGAAGGGCACGGTGATGACGTTTCCGATCGGCATCGGCCGTACCGGATTCCAGACGCCCGCCACGACGGCGAAGGTCGTTGCGAAGATCAACAACCCGAGCTGGTACCCGACGAAAGCGCACCGCGTCGAACATGCCGAGATGGGAGACATCCTGCCGACGGTGGTGCCGCCGGGGCCTGACAATCCGCTTGGCGATCTGGCGATTCAGCTGACGATAAAGGGCTACTTCCTGCACGGCACGAACAAGCCGTTCGGCGTCGGCCAGCGTGTCAGCCACGGTTGCGTCCGGCTATATCCGCCCGATATTCACGCGTTGGCCGAAGCCGTGCCGATCGGTGTGCAGGTGCGCATCATCGACGTGCCGGTGAAAGTGTCATGGCACGACGGTGTGCTGTGGATGGAAGCGCATCCGCCGCTCGAAGGCGAGCCGGACATGGCGAAGATGACTCAGATCATCAACCGGGCGACCGAGGGGAAGAACGTGACGATCGATTGGACGCGGGCAGAAGAAATGGCCCGGACCTCCATTGGAATGCCCGGGCCAATCTCGACTAGAAAGCCAATGTCAGTGCAGCAATCTACTGCGCTGAACTAACGACTCAGCTTACTTGCGGGTGCAGCAGGTTTCGCTGACGCGCTTTGCACGGTCGCTGGCTTCTTGAGCAGCGGCCATTGCCTTGTCGGCAGCGGCTTGAGCGGCTGCGATACCTTGTGCGTTGCCGCTTTGTGCTGCACGAGCTGCCGCCATTGCATCGGCTGCGGCTTTCTCGTTAGCGGTTACGCGGGCGGTGAGGTCAGCGATTTCTTTCTTGGTGGCCGAGCTCTCGCAACCCGCAAGGGCGACCAGCAAGCCGAGCATCAACAGTTTTGTTTTCATGAGACGTCGTCCTTCAACGAATGTGGCTATGAACGGGGCGCTAAGGTTATCACAACAAACGCCCGTGTTAAGGGGGAAAGCCGAAATTGACAACGGTCCCGAATGCGGAATCCGCATGGCGTGATTTGACCGCCGGGCTCACGTCGCTGTTCGGAAGACTCGCACCGAACGTGCTCGATGCGCGACTCGACGCGACTGTTCAGCCGATGCAGCAGATGCACGCGCTGAAACATTTGAGCGTAGCGTTGCAACTGGGAACTGGCGTAACGCACTCCCTCCGTGTGAGCGTCGAACGGTTACGAAACGAACTGCAGTGGCGGCAGAACCCGAACTACGCCGGCGCAGAGTTCCTCGATGGGTATGCCTACTGCGAACTGATCGGGCCGCACGGCCACATGCATCACTCCGAAGTTGCGCTCGGATTGTTGTTGCTCGGTCCGCGCATCACCTATCCGGAGCACGCGCATGCGGCGGCCGAGATCTACGCGGTGGTCGCGGGCCACGCGGAATGGCGTCAGGGCGATCGGATCTGGCGCTGCCGCATCCCCGGTGACTTGATTCACCACGCGTCGATGGAACCGCACGCGATGCGTACCGCCGATCAGCCGTTGCTCGCTGCGTACTTCTGGCAGGATCATCTGGCGGATGGCGCGCGTCTGGTCCGGGCAGCGCACCCGAAGAAAGAACGGAACGAAGAGCGAACGAATGAGGTATGCCGCGATGATCGATGTCGCTGAACTGATCAATCGCGCGCGCTATCCGATCACCGAACCGGGATCCGAGGCGCTTGCAGTACAGGTTGCAACCTTGCGCGCGTCGCTGCAGAAAACCGGCGCCGCCGAGGCGCCCGAGTTTCTATCTGCACGCGGCCTCGAGCTTTGCATTGCCGATGCGGAGTCGCTGGCGTCGCAACAGTACAAAAGCGTTGGTGAGGGAACGGCCTATCTCGAGGAACCCGATCCGAAGTGGTCCGCCGATCATCCGCGCGCGACTCGGCGGCGCTATAGCGTAGGCGTGGTTGCGTACGACCAGTTTCCAGCCACATCGCCAGTGCGGCGATTGTACGAGTGGCGTCCGGTAATCGATTTCGTAAGTGCTGTGCTCGAGCGCGCGCCGCTGTATCAGTACGCCGATCCGATGGGTGCGTTGAATCTTGCAGTGATGGGCGACGGTGACGAACTGCAGTGGCACTACGACCAGACCGATTTCGTGGTGTCGCTGGCATTACGCGACGCCGACGTGGGTGGCGATTTCGAAGTGGCGCCGAAACTGCGCAGCGCGAGCGACGAAAACTACGCGGGTGTTTCCCGTGTACTTGCGGGCGACAGCGATGCGGTAACGCGTCTGCCGATGACTCCGGGTACGCTGCTGATCTTCGCGGGACGCCACTCGCTGCACCGCGTCAGCCCGATCGCCGGCGCAACGGAACGGCTCGTTGCGTTGCTCGGATACGACACGCGTCCCGACACGCGCAGCACGCCGCATCTGCAGCGCAAGCGCTATGGAAGAGTGCTCGCCTAACGCTCGAACTGTGTGAGCACGTCCGACTCTTCGAGTGCAGCGGCAATCCACTTCTGCATCGACGGCAACGCAAGCATCGCATCGACATACGCCTGCGCAATGGTCGGCAGCGCCACCTGATAGAGCGTGAAGCGCAGCACCACCGGTGCGTACATGGCGTCGGCGATGCCAAACGCGCCGAATAGAAACGAGCCCGACCGGGCCGCTTCCCGACAACTCGTCCAGATTTCGATCACGCGGTCGATCTCCGCCTGAAGCTGCGCGCCTTGCGTTATGGGAGTGCGCTTGCGACGGCAGTTCATCGGCATCTCACTGCGTAACGTCGCGAAGCCCGAGTGCATCTCGGCGCTGACGGAACGCGCATGAGCGCGTTGTGCGACGTCGGCGGGCCAACCGCGTATCGAAGGCCAACGTTCGGCGGCGTATTCACAGATCGCGAGGGAATCCCACACGGTGGTCGCGCCGTCGCGAAGAATCGGCACTTTTCCGTACGGCGTGCGGCCCCTCGGCGCATGCGCCTGGATCGCGACCTTGCTGCCCTGTTGGTACAGCGGCACGCACACTTCGTCGAACGCGATGCCGTTGGTCGCGAGCAGAATCCAGGGCCGCAAAGACCACGACGAATAGTTCTTGTTGCCGATCACCAACACCGGGTTGCCCATCGAGGCGTCTCATGGTCGAAGAAGCGTGGAGTATACTGCGCGACCTCGCACCTACCGGCACGGAACGCTGATGGCCATTGATATCGACGACCGCAATCTCGCAGTGTTCTGCGATTTCGAAAACGTCGCGCTCGGCGTGCGCGATGCCAAATATGCAAAGTTCAACATTGGTCACGTGCTGGAACGGTTGCTGCTGAAGGGCAGCATCGTGGTGAAGAAGGCGTACTGCGATTGGGAACGCTATAAGGAATTCAAAGCGGTGATGCACGAGGCCGCGTTCGAGCTCATCGAAATTCCGCACGTCCGCCAGTCGGGCAAGAACTCGGCGGACATCCGCATGGTGGTCGACGCGCTCGACCTCTGCTACACGAAGGCCCACGTCGACACGTTCGTCATCGTCAGCGGCGACTCCGACTTCTCGCCGCTGGTCAGCAAGTTGCGCGAGAACAACAAGACCGTGATCGGTGTCGGCGTGAAGAACTCCTCGTCGGACCTTCTCATCAGCAACTGCGACGAGTTCATCTATTACGACGACTTGGTGCGGCAGGAGGAATCGAGTCGCAAACGTCGTCGCCGTCCCGCGAAGAAGCAGGCGGACGCCGACAGCGACAAGGCCGTCGCGAAGAAGGACGACGCAGCGCCGAAGGACGAGGGTGGTCCGAAAGAAGAGGTCTCCCCTCAAGAGGCGTTCGATCTCGTGCTCGAGACCGCCGACGCGTTGTATGCGGAGCGGGGCCACGGCGACAAACTCTGGGGCTCCATGATCAAGCAGGCGCTGCGCCGCCGCCGTCCCGGGTTCAACGAACGTTATTACGGCTTTGCGTCGTTCAGCGATCTGCTCGAGGAAGCGCAGAATCGCGGCCTGATAGAGCTCGAAGCCGACGAGCGTTCCGGCGGCTACACGGTTCGACGGATCACCGAAGCCGATTGATCGTGGCGCAGTATCGGTTGGCGACATTGGTTGCCGCGGTGCTATTCCTGGCCGGTTGCGGCGACCGTGCGCAGGAATCGAATGCGCCCACTCCCGCGACAGTTCCGACAGAAGTCGCCGATTCGCATCAGACTGCGACGCCGACGCCGACGCCGACGCAGCCGCACCCGGCCGCGCCGAAGCTACAACTACCGGCCGGCGTAACGCCACTCGCGTATCAACTCGATCTGATTGTGATACCCGAGCGCGAGACGTTCTCGGGGCGCGCGCGAATCGATATTCGATTCGACGCCGCGACGGACGGATTCTGGATGCATGGCCGCGGCCTCGACGTGGACAAGGTGTCGTTGCATGTCGGCGACAGCATGGTTCCCGCAACGTATCAGCAGGTGACGCGCGACGGGGTGGTGCGGATATCCCTTGCCCAACCGATCGCGCCGCAAACCGCGCAGCTCGACATCAGCTATCGCGGTCGTTTCAGCAACCTGCTCGAGGGGCTGTTTCGTAAACAGGTCGATGGCAACTGGTATGCGTTCACGCAGTTCGAACCGATCGATGCGCGCGGCGCGTTTCCCGCGTTCGACGAGCCGCGCTTCAAGACGCCGTTCACGCTCAGCATCGTTGCGCCGAAGGCAACAACCGTAGCCGCGAACACGCCCATCGCCGAGATCGCGACGCTACCCGACGATACGAAGCGCGTGTTGTTCCAGCCGACACCGCCGTTGCCGACGTATCTGGTCGCGTTCGCGGTCGGTCCTTTCGATGTCGCCGATGGCGGAAAGTTGCGCGACGCTGCGGATGCACCCCCGCTGAGGGGGCTCGCCGTGCGTGGCCACGGGCCCGAGTTCGGGTTTGCACTCTCGAACACGCCCGAGATCGTTGCATTGCTCGCCGATTATTTCGGACAACCCTATCCGTTCGCGAAGCTCGATCTGGTTGCAGTTCCGTCGCAGATCGGCGCGATGGAGAACGTGGGCCTTATCACCTATGGCGAATATCACATGCTAATGGGCGAGAAGCCGCCGCTGAACCAGCAGCGCACGTTCGCCGGCGTGCACGCGCATGAGCTCGCGCACCAGTGGTTCGGCAATTCGGTGACCATGTCGTGGTGGGACGATTTGTGGTTGAACGAAGCGTTTGCCACGTTCATGGGCGCCAAGATCGTGCAGCAGTGGCGCCCGAGCTATCGCGCGGCCGAAGGATTGGTACAGTCGGCGCTGGCGACGATGGACGTCGACGGCCTCGCGAGCGCACGACGCATCCGTGAACCGATCGTCGACTTCAACGACATCACCAATGCGTTCGACGGCATTACCTACGAGAAGGGCGCGGGCGTTCTCAACATGCTCGAAGGCTTCATCGGCGAGAGTGCATTTCGCGACGGCGTGCGGGCGCATCTAAAACGGCATGCCGGCGGCTCCGCGAACATGAGCGACCTCGTTGCGTCGTTGGTAGAGGCGTCGGGGCGCGCCGAACTCGGCGGCATCATGAAGACGTATACGGAACTAGCGGGCACTCCGCTGATCGACGTGCAGCTGCATTGCGGCGCGCAGCAGCAGGCCAGCGTCACGTTGTCGCAACAGCGCTATCTCCCGATAGGGTCGAAAGCCGATGCACGACAACAGTGGGATGTGCCGGTGTGTATGCGCATCGGCGTGGTCGACGGAGTGCGCGAGCAATGTGTGCTGCTGAGCGAACCGACGATGGAGGTAACGCTCGATGGTGTCGACGGCTGTCCGAACTGGGTGATGCCGAATCGCGGCGGACGCGGATATTACCGCTGGAACCTCGACGAGACTCGGCTCGATCGTCTGACATCTGTGATGAACACCGATCTCGACCCCGGAGAACGTCTTGCGGTAGCCGACAGCATTACCGCCGGCGTAGACGCCGGCACGGCGAATCTCGCGGCGTTCTTCAATCGTCTGCCGCAGTTGCTGAAGAGCGGCGAACGGTATCTCTTGATGAGCCCGATCGACGTGTGGCGTCGGGTGCAGTTGAACACGTTGGACGATGCCGGAAAGTCGGCATCACGCGCGCGATTGCGCGCGTTGTACGCAGCGGTACTCGGAGAGCTCGAGAAACGCGGCGCCACGAGCGACGAAGAACGACTTACGCGCGCGTGGTTGATGGGCGTGCTCGCACTCGACGGTCTCGATCCGGTGCTGCGCGCTGAACTGACCCGACAGGCGATTGCGTTCACGGGCTTCGGAACGGACGGCCAACTGCATCGCGACAAGCTCGACGCGAATCTACTCAACACCGCCTTGCGTGTTGCGGCGCAGGACGCCGAGGCAGGTTTTGCCACAGACCTGGTGGCGCGATTGAAAGACACAGACGATGCGGTGCTGCGCTTTGCTTTCGTCGATGCCGTCGGAGGCGCCAACGACCCGGCCTTGGCGCAACGCCTCGCGCTCGACGACGCGATACGGGGCGACGACTACCTCACGCTGCTCGGTTCGATGTTCCGGGCCGAGCAGTCGGAGCGGAACTGGCAGTGGTTGTCGGCAAACGTCGATACACTGCTCGATAAAGCACCGACGTTCGAACGCAACGTCGTGATCTACGCTGCCGCGTCCTATTGCAGCGCGAAGCGCGCCGATGAGGTGGCTGCGTTGTTTGAGCCCCGCCTGGATCGCATCGATGGAGGTCGACGTACGCTCGACCAGGTGCTGGAGCGGATGAACCTATGTGCAGCTTTTCGGGCGAGGTACGCTGATGAGGCCCGCGCATTATTTGACTGAGGTAGCCCCATGAAGCGCACGTTTTCGTTCGAGGACGCGTTCTTCGTCGTGCTGCTGTTGGTCGCGACGATCGGCTTTCTGTGGATCGTGCGTGGTTTCCTGGAGGCCGTGTTCTGGGCTGCGCTGCTCGCGAGCCTGTTCCACGGCGTGCACCAGCGGTTGATGGTGCGGCTGAACGGCCGCGCGTCGTTGAGCGCGATGCTGGTGTTGGTGGCGATCCTCTTGATCGTCATCCTGCCGTTGTTCTTCGTTGGTCTCGCGGTAACGCGCGAGACGTTGTCACTTTTCCAGCGCGTGACGAGCGGAGAGATCGACCTGAACGCGCCGATCCAGTGGTCGGCGAAAGCGATGCCGCTGGTCAACGATCTGCTGACGCGCGTCGGCATCGATCCGGCTAACGTCAGCCAATGGCTGTCGTCCGCGGCGGTCACCGCGAGCCGGTTCCTGGCGAGCCGCGCACTGAGCATCGGCCAGAACACGTTGAGCATCACCGTGCAGTTCTTTCTCATGATGTACCTCGTGTTCTTCTTCGTGCGCGACGGGGTCGGGCTGTTGGAGCGGCTGGTACAGGTGATACCGCTCGGTGATCAGCGCGAACGGCGGCTGTTCCGCAAATTCGCCGAAGTGTCCCGCGCAACGC
>CAZLDA010000133.1:0-8436 GCA_964557875.1 uncultured Pseudomonadales bacterium
GCCGAAAGCGGCTCGCGGCGGCGCTCAAAACCACCCACGATTGACCAATCGGACGACGCGCGTTACAGGATAGAATCGCCATCAACTCGATTCGTTAAGGTGCAGCGATGGCTCGTCTTTCAAAGCTCAGCCGTTCGATTGCGGGAAAAGTTGCGATCGTGACCGGCGCCGCGAGCGGCATGGGCCGCGCCACAGCGCAACTGTTCGCCGACGAGGGCGCAAAAGTTGCGGCGATCGATCTGAACGACGCCGACCTCAAGAAAGTCGTTGGCGAAATCGAAGGTGCCGGCGGCGTGGTTCGCGGCTGGACGCTCGATCTTTCCGATCGTGCTGCGATCGACCGTGTGACTGCGGAAGTCGCCGACCATTTCGGCGGCATCGACATCCTCGTAAACAACGCCGGCATTTCGATTCCCATCGCGATCGACGACGACAACTACGAAGCGGCGTGGCAGAAGTCGCTCGACGTATTGATCACGGCGCACACGCGTACGATCCGCGCAGCGCTACCGCATCTGCGTAAATCGAAATCGGCCCGCATCGTCAACATTGCCTCTACCGAGGGATTAGGTGCTACGCGCTTCGGCAGCCCGTACACCGCGGCGAAACACGCGGTGATCGGCTTGACGCGGTCGTTGGCGGTGGAACTCGGTGCGGAAGGCATCACCGTCAACTGCATCTGCCCCGGCCCGATTCGTACGGGCATGACGCAAGGGATTCCTGAGGACAAGAAGCAGGAGTTCGCGCGGCGTCGCGTTGCGCTGCGCCGTTATGCGGATCCTGAAGAGGTTGCACACGGCACGTTGAGCCTAGTGCTGCCTGCCGCCAGTTTCATCACTGGTGTAGCGCTGCCGGTCGACGGCGGAATGACGATCCGCAACGCCTAGTCTCTATGGCAGCTGTCCAAAAATCCGTCGAGGTTGCCGACGCTTCCGACCACATTCCGTGGAGCACTGTGTTCGCCTACGGCGCCCCCGGTGTAGGCGCCGGCTACATGTTTCTGCTGCTGTCGCTGTACGTGATGAAGTTCTCCACGGACGTGCTGTTGATTGCGCCGGCAGTGATGGGCGTGATCTTCAGCATATCGCGCGTATGGGATGCATTCGCCGATCCTGTGGTCGGCTATCTCAGCGATCGCACCAAGCATCCGATGGGACGTCGCCGCATCTGGATGCTGGCGAGCGTCATTCCGATCTGCTTGACGTTCGTGATGTTGTTTTCGCCGCCGGCCACGATGGGCACGTTCGGCTTATCGATGTGGATGGCCGTGGGTGTCATCGGCTTCTACTCGGCGATTACGTTGTTCGCGGTGCCGCATCTGTCGCTGGGTGCAGAACTGACGACGAACTATCACGAGCGCAGCCGTTTGTTCGGCCTGCGACACGCCGCGTTCACGCTGGGTTCGATTCTCGCGCTCGCGAGCATGCAGATCTTCATCAATGCCGAAGCGAAAGGTCCTGAGGCGACGCGCGACGCGGCGGAGTGGATTTCGTGGCTCGCGTCCGGGTTGATGTTCTTCATGGTGTTGTTCGCGGTGGTGAAGCTGCGCGAACGCGCCGAGTTTCAGAACCGGCCCATCGGCATGCCGTACAAGGCGTTTGCCGATGTCTGGCGCAATCCGCACGCGCGGCTTCTCATCATCGTGACGTTCATCGAGAGCGTCGGTTCGGCCGCCATCGGCGCGTTGACGTTGTATGTCGCGCAGTACGTGGTAGGCAATCTCGGGCTCGCCCCGGCAATCATCCTCGCGTACATGATTCCGTCCACGATCTCGGTGCCGATGTGGATTCCGCTTTCGCGGCGTTTCGGCAAGATCCGCATCTGGATTTTCTCCATGCTGTTGACCGGTCTCTCGTTCGGCGTGATGTTCTCGCTACCTTTCATTCCCGAAGAAACGACGCGAATCTGGGTGATCGTACTCGCCGCAGTTTTTGCAGGGCTGGCGGCGGGTTGCGGCGGCACGGTCGGTCCGTCCATTCAAGGCGACGTGATCGACTACGATGAATACCTCACCGGCGAACGCAAGGAAGGCTCGTACTTCTCGGTGTGGAGTTTCGTCTCGAAGAGCGCCACCGGTGTGATGTTGCTGCTGACCGGCTTCGTATTGCAGGCGTCGGGCTTCGCGCCGAACGTCGAGCAGACGATGACCGCAAAAGTCGCGATGGTGTCGCTGTACAGCTTGTTCCCGCTCGTCTGCTACGCAATCGGGTCCGTGATGATGTTCCGCTTCAAACTCGACGAAACCGAACACGCGCGGATACGCGTGGAGCTGCAGCGTCGCCGCACCTAAGGTCCGCGTCTGTTCATGGCCGGAATGCACGCGGACGAACTCGATATCGACGAGGCGCTCGTCCGCCGATTGATCGTTGCGCAGTTTCCGCGGTGGTCACCGCTTCCGATCGAACCCGTGGCGTCCTCCGGAACCGACAACTCGATGTTCCGTCTCGGCACCGAACTGGCCGTGCGGTTGCCGCGGCGCCAGGGTGCGACCGAGCAGATCGAAAAGGAACACCGCTGGCTGCCGCGGCTCGCTCCGTTGCCGCTCGAGATACCGGCCCCGATTGCACTCGGTCATCCGTCGAACGACTACCCGTGGCGCTGGTCCGTAAATAGATGGCTCATCGGTGAGAGTGCAATCACGGCGACGATCGATGACGAGCGGGCGGCCGCGACTGCGCTGGCCGGCTTCATCGCTGCGCTGCAACGCATCGACCCGACCGGCGGCCCGGAACCCGGGTCGCACAATTTTGGCCGCGGCGTTCCGCTGGCAAAGCGCGATCGTTACGTGCGCGCCGCACTCGCGGCGTTGGAAAGTGAACTCGACGTGGCCGAGGTCGCTGCCGAATGGGAACGTGCGCTGGATGCGAGCGAATGGGCGAACGCACCGGTGTGGATTCACGGTGATCTCGCGCCTGGTAATCTGCTCGTTCGCAACGGCAGCATCACCGGCGTGATCGACTTCGGCGGCCTCGCCGTCGGCGATCCGGCGTGCGACCTGATGGTGGCGTGGAACTTTCTGACGGGCGATGCACGTTCGGCCTTCAAAGCCGCATTGAACCCTGACGAGCCTACTTGGGCGCGCGGCCGCGGATGGGCGTTGTCGATGTCGGTAATCGCGCTGCCGTACTACCTGAAGACGAATCCAGTGATCGTCGAAAACTCGCGTAGAACGATCGCAGCCGTGTTATCGGGCTAGTCGAGACTCACCTTCCCTTAAAATTGCCGGGACGCCGTTCGGCGACCGCGCGCACACCTTCCTTGTGGTCTTCGGTCTGCTGTAGCCGATGTTGCTCGATGAACTCGTGATCGGTTTGTGCTTTCACTGCGGCCGCGATGCCGACCCGCATCGTCGCGCGCACCGACATCAATGCCAGCGGTGCGTTCTCGGCGATTTCGGCCGCGAGCTTCAACGCTTCAGCGCGCAGCGAGTCCTGATCGGTCAGTACGTCGGCCAGACCCCATGCATGGGCCGTTTCGCCGTCGACGCGCCGGCCCGTGTAGAACATCAGGTTGGCGCGTTGCTGGCCGATCAGGCGTGGCAGCGTATACGTGAGCCCGAAACCGGGATGGAAGCCTAGCTTCACGAAGTTCGCAGTGAAGCGCGTTTCGGGTGTGGCGACGCGAAAGTCCGGCATCACTGCGAGACCAAAACCGCCGCCCACAGCCGAACCGTTGATGGCGCCGACGATGGGTTTCTTTGCGCTGAACAGACGCACCGCCGCGGTGTACAGCGGATTGCCGCTGGTGGTGGTGCGGTTGTCGCGTTCCGCCTGTTGCGTGCGATCGCCGAAATTCGCACCTGCACAGAAGTTCTTGCCTTGTGCGCACAACACCGACGCGCGGATTTCCATGTCGGCATCGAGCGCATCGAACGCGTCGCCGAGCGAGTTGATCAACTCGACGTCGAAGAAGTTGTTGGGCCCGCGCTGGATTTCGACGACTGCCACATGGCCGTTCCTGGAAACTTCTACATCGCCGTGTTTCATCGGTTTCCCCTGTGCGTCGCGCGAAGTGGACCGAGATCTTTGATCAGGGCCGCAGCATTTGCAATGCTGGGAGCCCCGGTCGAACGCGACCTGCACAGGACATACGCGAATGCTCACGTGGCAAATCGGTGACGTGAAAATCACGCAGATCGTCGAGCTCACCACTGCGTCGATCGGTCCGCATCTGTTGCCGCAAGCGACACCCGAGCTACTCGGGTCGGTGAAGTGGCTCGCACCATTCATCGACGCGCAACACCGCATCGTGTTGAGCATTCACGCGCTGGTGCTCGAAACGAAAGATCGATGTCTCGTGGTGGACACGTGCATCGGCAACGACAAGGAGCGCAGCTATCCACGCTGGAATCGTATGCAGGGTCGCTTTCTGCAGGACTTCGTCGGCGCCGGATTCACGCTCGATCGTGTCGACACGGTGTTGTGCACGCACATGCACGTCGACCACGTCGGGTGGAACACGCGACTCGTGGATGGTCGTTGGGAGCCGACGTTCGAAAAGGCGCGGTATCTATTCGCCGAGAAGGAGTGGAACCACTGGAGCCGCGAGCCGCAGGAATACGGTCCTGTCATCGAGGACTCGGTTCGACCGATTTTCGATCGCGGCTTAGCAGACCTGGTGAGTGAATCGCATCGCGTGTGCGATGAGATATCTCTGGAGCCGACGCCGGGCCACACACCCGGACACGTCAGCGTGCACATCACGTCGCGGGGCGAAGAGGCGGTGATCACGGGCGACATGATTCATCATCCGTGTCAGATCATGCGGCCGGAGTGGTCGAGCACGGCCGACGTGAATCCAGACGCGGCGGCGACCACCCGCGCGCAGTTCGTATCGCGTTATTCGGATCGTCCCGTGTTGATCATCGGCACGCATTTCGCCGCGCCCACGGCGGGACGCATCGTGCGTGACGGCGCTACCTATCGGCTGGATTACTGATTCGCGATCCGTTCCAACACCGGCCGAATGATCGAAAGAAACCGCTCCGGATTCTCGCTCATCGGAAAGTGACCGAGCCCCGCCATGGTCTGGTATCGCGCGCCTGGAATCATCTCCGCCAGAGCCTGACCGAGTTCAGGTGTGCCGCTCCAGTCGTACTCGCCGTTCAGGATGTCTACCGAAACGCGTTTCGTGTCGATCGTCCTGGCGGTTTGGGTCACATCGTGATCGACGGAGTAGTAGTACAGGTCACCCTTGAATACTGCTGGCGCTCCCTGGCTGTAAACCCATGCGGTTTCACGCCGATACGCTTCCGGGCTCATCGGCGCCGTGAGGCCGTACATGAGATGCGCCTTGAAGTCGTTCGAGATCGCGGGGTGATAGAACTCGTCGACGTAGCCGCCCGGCGTATGCGCGGACGCTTCGAGCCCAACCACGGCGCGGAACGTCTCCGGATGTTCGATTGCGAGGTCTATGGCCAGATGGCCGCCGATCGAACTGCCCATGTACACGGGCCGTTGCATGTCGAGAGCTGCCGCCAGCGTTACTGGCACGATGACGAGGAACTGCCTCGTGAGTTTGTACGGGCTGGTCCACCATTGTTCGGTCGTTGGAGGCACCGATTTGCCGTGGTACGGCAGGTCGTAAGCAACCATGCGGAAACGCTTGCGAAGTTCCACGTCTTCGAGCACGTGCCGCCACTGTCGTCCGTCGGCGCCGGCGGTGTGCTGCAGCAACAGCGGTATGCCGGAACCGCTTTCCTCGAAGTAAACGCGGTGGCTGACGCCGTTCAGCTCGAGATGCACGTATCGGCCGACCGCGCTGTCGAATCGCGCTTTAGTCATGACGCACCTCCCGCATCAGTTCCACCAGGCGTCGCAGCGCGGGGTAATACGCGCAGTAGTTGACCGTATCACCGGCCACAGAGAATCCATGGTGGATCGTCGCCGCGTACAGGTCCTGATAGAACGGTTTCGGCATCGGCGCCAGCAGGTTCCCCCATTCGGCCTCATCCGCTTCGATTGCGAGATCGCAAGCGATGGCGCCCAGCCACGGCGCGCATTCGGCGAGCTTGCCGTCCCGAAAGGCAAGGCGGTAGTTCGCTTTGCCCACCCGCAATCTGACGGTCGCGTTCCAGAACCTCGCGTGCAGCGCGAACTCGCCGTCGGCGTTGGCGCGCGCGGGCAATTTCGAGAAATCCAGCAACATTGCCACTCTCCCCGGACGTGCTCAGTCGCGGTAGTATCGGCGCAAATCCGGTATCCGGCCAGTGTACGAAGTGCGATGAAAACCTGGGTTCGCCAACGACTTTGTGCAGGGGCCGTGTTGCTCGTGCCGTTGTGGGTCTGGGCCGCGGAAGGCGAATCGACCATTGTGTACCGTTCGGTAGATGCGGTCGGGGTGGTCTCGTTCAGCGACACCGCACACCCGTCGGCTACGCCCGTTGAAGTGCTGCCTCCGCCGATACCGCTGCGCGAAGACGTCGAACGCGCGAACCAACAGTTCGAACAACAGCTTGCGCTGCTCGAGATACTCGAGAAGAGCCGCCACGCGCGCGCGAAAGAAGAGCTCGAACAACGCCAGCTCGACATCGACTACGTGCGCACCCAGGCGGCGGTCGATCGGGCGCAGAGATACGAAAACGACGATGACGACGATCGCTACTATCCGCTCTACGCGCCGTATTGGGGCCACGGCCCGCGCCCGCCGCATCCGTGGCCGCGTCCGCCGCACCAACCGATGCCGCCGTCGTCGCCGCCGCTGCACGCAGCGTTTCCCCGTTAGCAGCTCTTCGAGGAGTTCCCGTTGCGCATTGGTCTGATCTCGGACACGCATATCCCCGAAGCATGCGCGCATGTGTGGCCGCAGGTGCTCGAAGCGTTCAAAGGCGTCGACTACATCTTCCACGCCGGCGACGTGCACGAGTTTTCGGTGCTCGACGAGCTGCAGCGTGTTGCGCCCGTGTATGCGGCGCGCGGCAACGGCGAAGACGGATCCGGCGGCCGTCCTGTGCAACCCGAAGATCCGCGCGTGAAGTACAGCTGGTTGCTTACGTTCGAAGGCGTGAAGGTAGGCCTCACGCACTACGTGCCGGTGCCGGAACGTCCGCCGAACTTCACGCTGGCGAAGTGGGTACAGCGGTTCTTTCCCGATGAACGTCCCGACGTGATCGTTTCGGGCGACACGCACGTTGAGCGCATCACGCGGCTGCACGGCATTCTGTGCGTGAACCCCGGCTCCGCGACGTACCCGCACAACTACGACACGCAGTTGGGCACCATAGGTTTTCTGGATCTCAACGCGGGCCACGCCGAGGCGACGGTTTGGCAGCTCACGACGGAAGGCATCGCGCCGTTCGAGTGGGGTCGCAAATGGTTGTAGCGCTTGGATAGCGCACCGATTCGCTGCATCGTCTTCGACATCGGTGGTGTGCTGGTGGAGATCGGCGGCGTGGCGCCGATGTTGCGTTGGATGCGCGATACGCCCGATGTGGAAGGGCTATGGCATGCGTGGTTGCACTCTGCCGCGGTGCGCGATTTCGAGCGTGGCCGCATCGACGCGCAGACGTTCGGCGTAAGGCTCGTCGCTGAATTCGAACTGCGCGTCGGTGCCGAGGAGTTCCTGAGAGGCTTCGAGACCTGGGCCAATGCGCCGCTGCCGGGCGCGCATGAACTGTTGCGGCAGGTGCGGCCGGGTGTCGTTCGCGCGGCGCTCAGCAACAGCAATGCGCTGCACTGGTCCCGGATCATGCGCGACATGGATTTCGAGAAACACTTCGATCATCCGTTCGCGTCGCATCTGATCGACCGCATCAAGCCCGACCACGATGCATTCGAACACGTCGCCGAGGCGGTAGGCATCGCGCCGCACGAGATCCTGTTCGTGGACGACAATCGCATCAATGTCGAGGCTGCGCGCGCGTTCGGCATGCAAGCAGAACGCTGCGTCGGCACGGGCGAGTTGCGCACCGTGTTGCTCGACCGCGGCTTGCTGGTGTCGCCATAATCCGCGGGCGTGAACGCAAAGAGGACGACATGACCACACGCATCAGGGCGCTTGCAGCACGCGACAAGGCCGACTGGCTGCCGCTGTTCAAGGGTTACATCGCATTCTACAAGGCGTCGGTCGCCGACGACATCATCGAGGCGACGTGGCAACGGATGATCGCCGGTGAGCCCGACTTTCACATCGGTCTGGTAGCGGTGAACGACGTCGACCGCCCCATCGGCATCGCACACATCCTGTTCCATCGCTCCACGTGGTCGAAGACGCAGTATTGCTACCTCGAAGATCTGTTCGTGGAGCCGACACTGCGCGCCGGCGCGATCGGCCGCGCGCTCATCGAGGCCGTTTACCGCGAAGCTGATGCGCGCGGGTGTTCTCGCACGTATTGGATGACGCAGGAGTTCAACTACCGGGCGCGCGGGTTATACGATCAGATGGCGACGGAGACGCCGTTCGTCCAATACCGGCGGTAGTCGGCGCCCAGTCTCGAAA
>CAZLDA010000134.1:0-6459 GCA_964557875.1 uncultured Pseudomonadales bacterium
GGAATGCCGAGTGCGCGGAATTCGGGTTCGAGATAGCCGGCGCCGATGCCAAGGATCAGGCGTCCCCCCGACAACACGTCGAGGCTCGCCATTTCCTTCGCGAGCACCACCGCGTTGCGCTGCGCGATCAGCACGATGCCGGTGCCGAGCTTGATCCGCTCCGTTACTGCAGCGATGTATGCGAGCACCGTGGACGGATGCAGCATCGGGAACAACGGCGGCGCGGGCGACGGCGTCTTCTGGGGGTCGGGTAACACGACGTGTTCGCCGGTCCACACCGATTCGAGACCCGCGCGTTCCGCGGCCTGCGCCACTTGTCGCGCCACCGCAGGGTCGGCGCAGATGCCGGAACCAATGCCGAATATGCCGATCTTCATGATCACCTCCGCGGTGTTCGGGACGGAATTGAACTCCATCTACGCTCCGGATAGTGTCCGCGCGCTATCCACCACAAGCGCCACGACGCGCACAGAGTAACAGCATGACGCTCGGCATTGGCCTGATCGGTTGCGGCTTCATCGGTAAATTCCACGCGCGCAACATCCGTGACATCGCGCGCTCCGGCGCGAACGCCGCCCCGCTCGACGTCGAGTACTTTGCCGCGTGCGATCGCGACGTTGCCCGCGCGAAGGCATTCGCCGAACACGCCGGCTGCACACTCACGACCACGAATGCGGCGGAAGTGATCGCGTCGCCGAACGTCGACGCGGTGTACATCTGCACCGAAACGGTTGAACACGTCGAACTCGTGCTGGCGGCCGCCAAAGCCGGCAAACACATCTTCTGCGAAAAGCCGCTCGCAACGACCCTGGCCGACGCACGCCGAATGCACGCCGCGGTGAAGGCCGCCGGCATCACGCATCAGGTGGGGTTGGTACTGCGCTATTCGCCGGTGTTCCGCGTGATCGAAGATCTGATGCAACAGGACAACCTGGGCGCGCTGCTCGCAATACAACTGCGCGACGACCAGTTCTTTCCAGTTCGCGGCCAATACGCGTCGAGTTGGCGCGGCGACGTGACGCGCGCCGGCGGCGGCACGCTGATCGAGCACTCCATCCACGATCTCGACCTGATCGCGCGTCTGGCCGGCGACATCGACACCGTCCGTTGCCGCACGCGCAACATCAGCGGCCACAAAGGCGTGGAAGACATCGCGATGATCACGTTCGAACACGCGGGCGGTCACACCACGCAACTCGGTTCGATATGGCACTCGATGGACGATCGCCCCTCGACGCGGCGCATCGAGATCTTCTTCGAAGGCGGCTACATCGCCACGGAGCACGACTACTTCGGCTCCGTCGTGCATCAGGGTCGCAGCGGCAACGCGGTAACGCTGTCTTCGGATGAAGTGTTGTCGCGCTACATGACTCTCGAAGGACTCGATCCGGTGGACTACGACCTGCGCAGCCTCGGCGGCATGTGCGACCGCGCGTTCATACAGGCCGCCATCGCGAAACGTCCGGCGCACCCGAGCTTCGCCGATGCGGTACTTGCGCACGAGCTGGTGGAAGCGTGCTACCGCAGCGCCGCCGAAACGCGCGACGTGACGCTGGCCGAAATCCAGCGCGCCTGATGCGGCCGTAGATGTGGCCGTAGACGACATCGACCCCGCCCAAGTACCCTGCCGAATCACCCGAATTAATCCACTTCGTCCTACGAACAACCACGAGCGAACTCCCATGAATGCACGTCAACCGCTGCGCAGCGGCATCTTCCTTGCGCCGTTCCATCCCCTGAATGAAGACCCGACGCTCGCGATCCGTCGCGATATCCAACTCGTCGAGTGGCTCGACGAACTCGGTTACGAAGAAGCGTGGATCGGCGAGCATCACTCGGCGGGGTTCGAGATCATCGCGTCGCCCGAACTGTTCATCGCCGCGGCTGCCGAACGAACGCAACGCATCAAGCTCGGCACCGGCGTGGTGTCGTTGCCGTATCACAACCCGCTTACCGCGGCGAACCGCATCATCCAGCTGGACCACCAGACGCGCGGCCGCGTGATCTTCGGCGTCGGCCCGGGTCTGCTGCCGTCCGATGCCATGATGATGGGCATTCCGGTCGACAAGCAGCGCGACCGAATGGTCGAGTCCATCGAAGTCATCCTGAAGCTGTTCAAAGGCGAGACCGTCACGAAGGAAACCGAGTGGTTCAAGCTGACGAACGCACGCATGCAATTGCTGCCATTCACCAAACCCTATCCGGAGATCGCCGTTGCCAGTTCGGTTACCCCTTCCGGCGGCACGCTGGCCGGCCGCCACGACTTCGGCATGCTCTGCGTGGCGGCAACGAACCCGCTCGGGTACGACGCACTGGGCATCAACTGGGAAGTCGCCAAGAAGACCGCTGCGGAACACGGCCGCACGATGGACCCGGGCCGGCTGCGCCTGGTCGGGCCGATGCACATCGCCGAAACGCGCAAGGAAGCCCGCGAACAGGTGCAGTTCGGCTTCCATCAATGGAGCGGTTACTTCAACTCGATCAACCGGATGGGCGCCGAAGACCTGCAAGGCAAAGACCCGATCGATGCGATGATCGAACGCGGCGCCGGCATCATCGGCACGCCCGACGACGCGATCGCGCAGATCGAGCGGCTGGAGCAGAAGATCCCGAACTTCGGCACATATCTGATGCTCGCGCACAACTGGGCGAACTTCGAAGACACCAAACGTTCGTACGCACTGTTCGCGCAGCACGTGAAGCCGCACTTCAACCGCGTGAACAGCGCGCGGGCGGAATCGCTGCAGTGGGCGGCCGACAACTCGGATACGTTCATGGGTGCTGCGATGGGCGCGGCCGCAAAGACCATCGAGAAATACCAGCGCGCAGAAGCCGAAAAGGCACAGAAGAAAGCCGGCTGATCCAAGGGAGGCGCGGTCTAATGCGCCTCCGCCTCTTCTCAGTGTTGTTGTTGGGCCCAGCGTTGTTGGAAGAAGTCGAGCTGCGGCGCGCGGAACTTCTGAACGACTTCGATCGTTGGGCGCACCAAGAGCCATTCGTCGGAACCCGCCGAATATGCCGGCCAGCGCGGCAGGCCTTTTCCGTTGGGATCGCCGCTGACCGCGAAGTTCACCCAATAAGCGTTCATGGTAGCGGCCATCGCCTCGTCGTCCTTCGTGGCCAGCATCTGCACGATTTTCGGCAACTGACCGAACGTGTCGAATACGTAGGGAATTTCTGCGCCATGCGCGGCACCCGGCACTTTGCCGCGGCGACGTTCCAGCACGTAGTCGAAGTGATAGAGGTACACGGGCGCGTCGCGCGCAGCGACCGAACGTGCAACGTGGCGGGCGCCCGAGACGAACGTCGCATCGCCGAACGCCTGGTTCGCAAGATCGGTGTCGTCGGTGGCGACGCCGGCATACAGCTTTTGCAATCCGGCTGCGTCCGCGCCGAGTGTCGAAAGCAATTTACTTGCATCGGTTCCGAACGCCTCGAGCACGCTCGCCTCGAAGCTGTTGGTGCCGATCAGCAGCGGCACGCGATGAAAATCGCCGCTCGCCAAACGTACGCCCGGGTCGTCTGGCACCCACACGCCGTCGATCACCGGTCCCACTCCGCCCAGACCTTCCGCCAGCTGCCCGTCGCCCAGAACCTGTTGTGTCGATAGCGCGCGAAGTGCGGCAGCGTCGGCAGCGCCCACGCTGTTCGCCCATGTCACTCCTTGATCCAGCAACGACTGCTTCGAGCCGCGCGCCGAATCCAGCCGTCGGTCGAGCTGATGCCCGCCGCCGCTCTCGATGATCGCCTTCTGGAACAAACCCTCCGTTTTCGGCGACGTCAGCAGATGCAATACGCTGGCGCCGCCGGCGGATTCGCCGAACACGGTCACGTTGCCGGGGTCGCCGCCGAACGCCGCGATGTTCGATTGCACCCACGCAAGCGCGGCAGCCTGGTCCATTAAACCGAAGTTTCCTTGCGCGTCTTCAGGATTCACCGCCGACAACGCCGGATGCGCAAAGAAGCCGAACCGACCCAGCCGATAGTTCAGCGTCACCAGCACGATGCCGCGCTTCGCAAACCGGGTGCCGTCGTAGATGGGCATCGATCCGGAACCGAGACGGAACGCGCCGCCGTGAATCCAGACCATCACCGGCCGCTTGCCGGCCAGCGACTCGGTCCACACGTTCAGGAACAGACAGCTCTCGTCGGTCGCGCCGGCATCGCGATCGCGCCGCGGGGGTTGCGGACACGCCGCGCCGAACTGCGTTACATCGCGCGGCTGCGTCCACGCTGGCGGTGGTTGTGGAGGACGCCAGCGCAACGCTCCGATCGGCGGTGCTGCATAGGGAATCCCCTTGAACCTGAGCACGCCGCTCTCGGCTGTACCCATCAGTGGCCCCGACGTTGTCTGCACCGTTGCCTGCACTGTGGGTGCGGCCCATCCAGCCAACACGGTGGCGGTGCACACCAACGCAACCACGACGGCAACCACACGAGCAGAGCGAACGTGCATCGGCATTCCCTGGAACCTCCTTGAGACGCGAGACTACATCAGCGGAGTGCCTTCGCCACCGCCAGCACGATGGCGCGCTGAACAACTTGGTTCACTTAGGCGCCTCTGCTATAAAGCCGCGCACAAAAGCCACCCGGGATCGACGATGCGGCCGAGCAGCAGGTTTCTAGCGATGTGTGCGGTGTTCGGAATCGTCTGGGGGTGTGGCCAGCAACAGTCGGCGAGCACACCGACAACTTCTGCGGATTACGAAAAAGCCCTGCGCACGCAGCTCGAATCGGCAAAGCCGGGTGACGTGATCACCATCCCCGAAGGCACGTTCCCCATGACGCGCAGCCTCGTGTTGTCGACCAGCGACGTCACGATCAAAGGCGCGGGAATGGACAAGAGCGTGTTGTCGTTCAAGGGCCAGATCGCCGGCGCCGAAGGTCTTCTCGTAAACGCGAGCAACTTCACCATCGAAGACGTAGCGATAGAAGACACGAAGGGCGACGCGCTCAAGGTGAACGAAGGTTCCAACATCGTCATCCGACGCGTTCGCACCGAGTGGACCGGCGGGCCGAACACGAAGAATGGCGCTTACGGTATCTATCCCGTGATGACGCAGAACACGCTGGTGGACGGCGCCGTTGCAATCGGTGCGTCGGACGCCGGCATTTACGTCGGGCAGTCGCAAAACGTCGTGATCCGCAACAGCCGCGCCGAATTCAACGTGGCGGGCATCGAGATCGAGAACACCATCGGCGCCGATGTGCACGACAACGTCGCCACCAACAACACCGGTGGCATCCTGGTGTTCAACATGCCGGATCTGAAGCAGCCGGGACACAACACGCGCGTCTTCAAGAACCAGATCGTGGGCAACAACACGAAGAACTTCGGTGCGGAAGGCAGTGCCGTGGCCAGCGTGCCGGCCGGCTCCGGCGTGGTGATCAATTCGAACGACAACGTCGAGATCTTCGACAACACCATCGGCGGCAACAACACCGCCAACGTGCTGATTTCGAGCTACTTCAGTGTGCAGTATTCCGGCGAACGCAAGCTGGCCGAGACGTTCGACCCGTACCCCGAGGGCATCTTCATCTACGGCAACACCTTCTCGAAAGGTGGCACTGCGCCGGATCGCGCCGCCTTACAGGCGCTGCGTGAAGCGATGTTCGGCGCCGACGGTAACCTGTCGGACGTCGTTTGGGACGGTATCGTGAACTCCGACAGACTTGTCGAGGGGCAGCTGCCCGCCGCGTTGTCCATTTGCGTCGACAACGGCACGGCCGATCTGTTGAACGTCGATAACGCCAACGACAACGCGAATCCGAAGATCGACACGGCAGCGCACCGTTGCCAACTCGAGAAGCTGCCGGCCATCGTATTGCCCGGGTCGTCCACAACGTCGTGATCCGCAGCTTTTCGATCGCGTGCCTCGTCGCTGCGCTCTGCGCCTGCGGCGGCGCGCCGCGATCGGTGCAGCATTTCGCATCTGAGGCGTATCCGGCGCATCTTTCGGAGTGGGGAGTACTCAGTGTCGCTGACGGCCGGCTCGCGCTGAGCGATGGGTTCCTGCCTTACGACCTCAATACGCCGCTGTTCAGCGACTACGCGCACAAGCTGCGCGCCGCGTGGCTGCCGCCGGGTACTCACGCGAGCTATAGCGCCGACAGCGTCTTCGACTTTCCCGTAGGAACAATCCTCTCGAAGACCTTCTACTACCCGCGCGCCGCCGCGCCGGAAGGCGCACTGCTGCGCACCGAAGACAACAGCGGCGACTTCATCGGCGCCGATCTCGATTTACGCAAGGTCCGGTTGATCGAAACGCGTTTGCTCGTTCGCCAGGACAGCGGCTGGGATGCACTGACGTACGTCTGGGATGACGCGCAGCACGAAGCAACACTGGAGATCGCCGGCGACATCCAGCAGCTCGACAAGGGGGCGAGCGATGGCGCGGTCCCGCAGCTACACGACGTGATTCCCACCCGGAACGACTGTGCGAACTGCCACGCCGCGGC
>CAZLDA010000134.1:6469-8431 GCA_964557875.1 uncultured Pseudomonadales bacterium
GAACACGCGTCGGGCAAGATTCATCCGATCGGACTCGCCGCACGACATCTCAACAAGACATTCGAGCACTACGCTGACGGCGCCGCCCCTCAACTACGACGTTGGGTAGAGCGCGGCTATCTGGATCGCTCCGCCGACGATGCACCCGCAAACGCGCTGTGGCGCGCCGGCGCCACCGACGACATCGAACACCGCGCACGCTCGTATCTCGATGTGAACTGCGGTCACTGCCATAACCCAAAGGGCGCAGCCGATACGTCCGGGCTGTTCCTATACGCGGGCGAAACTTCGCCGCGCAGGCTGGGCGTGTGCAAACCGCCGATCGCGGCAGGCCGCGGCACCGGCGGACGCCACGTGTCCGTCATGCCCGGCAAGCCGGACGAGTCGATCATGATCTACAGAGTGGGCGATACCGACCCCGGCATCATGATGCCCGAGCTCGGCCGCACGACGGTGCACGAGGAAGGCGTTGCGCTGCTGCGACACTGGGTTGAATCGCTACCGGGCGTCTGTTCCTGATGCCCTCGAGGTACCAGGCTCCTGTGTAATCGTTGGCCCGCGCGCTTGCGCGATCGACGGAAAATGGCGCTCGAGCAGCTCCGCAAGGCCCTCCAGCCGGATCGGTTTCGACAAATAGTCGTCCATCCCCGCCGCGATGCAGGCATCGCGGTCGCTCTGCATCGCGCTCGCCGTCAGCGCAACGATCTTGGGTTGCGATGACGCATGCGCGCGTATCCGCAACGTCGCTTCGAAGCCGTCGAGTTCCGGCATCTGCACATCCATGAGGATCAGATCGTATTTGAACCCGTTCGCCATCGTGACGGCTTCGAGACCGTTGCCGCACAGATCGACGACGCAGCCGAGGCGTCCGAGCATTCGCGCCGCAACGCGCTGGTTGATCGCATTGTCTTCGGCCACCAGTACGTGCAACGAACGGTTGCGTTGCGGGCTCGCCTGCACCGCCGGCAACGGTCGCAGCCGAGGCAGCGCTCCACGCTCCGGCAGCAACCGCTGCAATACGCCCTGTAACGTCTGTCGGCGCAACGGCTTCGACATCAGCGCATCGAACAGACCCTTTGCTTCGACTGCTTCGCGGCCAACCGACGTCAGCAGGACCAACGGCGGGCAACGTTCGGCAAGCGCAAAGCGGATGCGATGCGCGAGTTCATCGCCGCTCGCCTGCGGCATCTGATGGTCCAGGATGATCCAGTCGAACGTTCCGGCGACGGCTTGTTCGAGGCACTCCTCGGGTTCGCAACACATCACCACGTCGACGCCCCATCGCGCAAGCGTTAGCCCCAGCACGTAGCGGTTCGTCGCGTTGTCGTCCACGCACAGTACGCGACGGCCCTTGAGCATCCCCGCTTCCACAACCGGTCGCGCCTCGGATGCTCCTTCGAACTTCACGTTGAAGGAAAACGTGGAGCCGACGCCCACTTCACTCGTCAATGTGAGGTGACCGCCCATCAGTTCGACGAGCTGCTTCGAAATGGATAGCCCCAGCCCGGTGCCGCCATAACGGCGCGTCGTCGATGCGTCCACCTGCGTGAACGCCTGGAAAAGTACGCCCTGACGGTCTTCGGGAATTCCGATTCCGGTGTCACGCACCGAAACGAGCAGCTCTACGCTGTCGTTCTGCCGCGCGGCTGCGCGAACGTGCACGTATACCTCGCCGCGCTCCGTGAATTTGATGCCGTTGCCCACCAGATTGACGAGCACCTGCCGCAGCCGAGTGGCGTCGCCGACAACCTCCGCAGGCACGCCGGGGTCGACATACATCGACAGCTCGAGCCCCTTGCCGTGCGCCTGACCGGCCAGCAGCTCGAGGCTCTCGATTACGCACTGCTCGACGTCGAACGGATGCGACTCGAGCTCGACGCGACCGGCCTCGATCTTCGAGAAGTCCAGGATGTCGTTGATGATTGTGAGCAGCGATTCGCCGCTGACACGGATGGTTTCGAC
>CAZLDA010000135.1:0-8430 GCA_964557875.1 uncultured Pseudomonadales bacterium
CAACCACCCATGTACGGGCACGAGGCCGACCTTCGTGCCGTAGCCGAGCAGCAAGAATACGAATGCGAGATTCAAGATCGCCGGCTCGAAGCGGGCAACGTGCACGATCAGGTTGGTCCACGCCATCGTCGGCAAGCCTTCACCGAGCACCGGGAGCGCGGCAACGTAGACGAGCGTCGTGCCAAACAGCGCGAGCGCAATGCCGAGGCTGCCGAGGATGAAGTACTTCCACGCGGCCTCGAGCGCCTCATGAGTACGGTACAGACCCACCATCACTACCGTCGTCAACGTAGCCAGTTCCACCGCAACCCACATCAGGCCGATGTTGTTGGCGACCAGCGCGAGGTTCATGCCGAACATCATCGCCTGGAACATCGCGTGGTAAAAACGGATGTGAGTCTGCGTGAGCCGGCCGGTCTCGATCTCGTGACCGATGTAGGTTGCACTGAATATGCTCGTCGTGAATCCGACGAACGCATTGACGACGATGAACACGATGTTCAGATCGTCTATGAACAACAGTGTTCCCGGATCCGGCTTGACCAGCAGGAACGACACCGCGCCGAACAGCGTGATCAGTGAGGCGATCGCGTTGATCCGCGCTGAGATCCGGTAGCTCGGGATGCAGGCGAGAAGCGCGGCCGCAACAACGGGTACGCCGAGCACGCCCAAGTAGGGGGTGAGCGCCTCGATCATCAGTGGCGATCTCCCCGGAACGAGTGCATCGCGGTCAGATCGACGCTATCGAAGCGTTCGCGAATCCGGAACAGGAATAAACCAATGACGAAGAAAGCGACCAGCACGGAAAACGCGATGCTGATTTCGACAACGAGCGGCATTCCGCGCGCGCCGGATGCCGCGATGATGAGTCCATTCTCCAGCGACATGAATCCGATGACCTGACTGACCGCGTTGCGGCGCGTGACCATCATCAACAGCCCGAGCAGGATCACCGCCAGTGCGAACGCAAGGTCCTGGCGGCCAAGCGGGTCGACGCCGGCCGTCACCTTCAGCATCAACACGATCGACAGTGCCACGAGCGCCACGCCCACGAGCATCGTCATGCCGATGCCGACCGCCGTTTCGACTTCGCGATGGATGTCGAGGCGCCGCACGATGCGGCGCAGTGCGGAGGGAATCAGAATCGCCTTGAGGCCGAGCGCGATGAACGCGGTGACGTACAGGTGGGGCGCGTTCTGCACGTACGCCTGCCATGCCACGGACATGGACAACACCACTGCGTGCATGGCGAACACGTTCAGCAGCGCAGACATACGGTCCTGGTACAAGAGCATGAAGCTGACCAGCACCATACCGCCTGCAAGCAGGTGCGCGACGTCGTAGGAGAATGTGTCGGTCACAGGCTGCGCGTCACGAACATCAATAGTGCGCCGAGCAGCGCGAGCATCAGCGATATTCCTAAGAACTCAGGCACCCGGAACACACGCATCTTGGCGATCGTTGTTTCGAAGACGGCGAGTAGCACGCCCGCCAGCGCGAGTTTGGCAATGTAGGTTGCGATTCCGATGCCATATTGAGCAGGGGCCGAATCCTGCGTGGCCAGCCCCCACGGCATGAACACGGCAGCGATGAGTGAAACGTAGAGCAGCAGCTTCAGCGAACCCGCGAACTCGATGACCGCGAGGTGTCGGGCCGAGTACTCGAGCACCATCGCCTCGTGCACCATCGTCAACTCGAGGTGCGTCGCCGGATTGTCGACCGGAACCCGCGCATTTTCGGCGATTGCCACGATGATCAATGCCACGAGCGCGAGCCCGAGAGACACGCGAAGTCCTGCGTCTCCGGATGTCATGAACGCCGCAATCACCGACAGCTGTGTCGAGCCGGCGATCAGCGCGAGGGTGAACGCAACGATGATCAGTGCGGGCTCCGCAAGCGAGGCAATCATGACTTCGCGGCTCGAACCGATACCGCCGAAGCTGGTACCGATGTCGAGTCCGGCAAGCGCCAGAAAGAACCGCGCACTTCCGAGCAGCGCGACGATCGCGATCAGATCCGCCGATACGCTGAGCGGCAGCCCCGTGGCAAAGGTCGGCACCAACGATGCGGCCGTCCACGTGGCAGAGAAGATCAGATACGGCGCCACTCGAAACAGCCAGGATGCGTTCTCGGCGAGAACGACCTCCTTTCTCGACAGTTTCCAGAGGTCGCGATACGGCTGGAATATCGACGCACCCTGTCGCTGCTGCAGCCGGGATTTCACCTTGCGGACGAAGCCCATCAGCAGCGGTGCCAGCGCCAACACAATGATCATCTGAGCGAACTGCAGACTCAGATCGAGGGTCATTGCAGTAGCGCCAATAGCGCCAGCAGGCTGACGAGAGTGATGAACACCAGACCGAGATACTGTCGAATCGTTAGAAACTGCGCACGGTTCGCGCGCTCGGCGACGAGCGTCACGTACCGGGCAATCGGCAGATACAGCGTCTCCCAGACCAGATCGCGAACGACGAGATGAAAACGCGCCGCGCCGGTGTCGCCGGGCCTCGGCATCGCCACCGCTTCGTGCGCCTGGAACAGGAGCGTACCGAATACACGCCGGATGGGCTGCGCAAAGCTGCTGGCGGAGTACTGCAGCAACGGGTTCGCATCGGGATAGCCGCAGTCCCACGCCGGCGCGCGGCGAATCTGCCGGGACGCGACCCGGTGAATCGCGTACGCAACGAGCGATGCGGCGAGCGCAGTGAAAAGAAACACGAAGAGCCCGTTGTAGGAGCTGCGCGTCTGGTCGATCGGCACGATCGTCAACCAGGATTGGGCGGCTTGCAGGGGCATATGGCCGCCGACGAATCCATCGGTGATCGGAGATATTGCGTCGATCACGTAGCCGGGCAGAATGCCCGCCGCGATGCACAGCACCACCAGCAGCAACATCGCGGCGCGCGATGCTACATGCGCCTCATGAGCGATCTCTGTCGCAGACGAGCGCGGCCGACCGAGAAACGCCAGGCCGAACGCCTTCACGAAACACGCGGCCGCGAGTGCCGCGGATAGCGCGAGCATCGCGCCGACGGCCGGGATCAGGAACTTCAGGCCCCATGCCGAAAGCTGCGGACTCACGAGAACGGCCTGGAACGTCAGCCACTCGGAAACGAAACCGTTGAGGGGCGGAAGCGCGGAGATCGCCATGGCTCCCACGAGGAAAGCAAATGCCGTGACCGGCATCCGGTGGATCAGGCCGCCCAGATGTTCCATGTCGCGTTCGTGAGTTGCTGCGTGCACTGCACCCGCGCCGTAGAACAGCAGGCTCTTGAACAGCGAGTGGTTGAAGACATGGAACAGTGCCGCAACAAAAGCGAGCGCTGCAGCCCAATGAATTCCGCCCGATTCGAACGCGAGCGCGAGCCCCAGCCCGATGAAGATGATGCCGACATTCTCGACGGTGCTGTAGGCGAGCAGAACTTTCAGATCGTTCTGCATCATCGCCTGGAGTACGCCGAGAACTGCGGTAATGCCGCCGACCGATAGAACGACCACGCTCCACCAGGTTTGCGGGGGGCCGAGCAGGTCGAAGACGATGCGAATGAAGCCGTATATGGCGACCTTCGTCATCACACCGCTCATCAAGGCTGAAACGTGGCTCGGCGCAGCCGGGTGCGCCAACGGCAGCCACGCGTGCAGCGGCACCACGCCGGCTTTCGAGCCGCACCCGATCAACGTAAGACAGAAGATGATCCCGGTGAACAGTTTGCCGTGGTCCAGCAGACGCATGTCGGTGAAGGCATAGCCACCGGCCGGGGCGAGGAGCCCGAATGCAACCAGCAGCGCCAGTGTTCCAAAGCTCGCCATCACGAGATAGACGTAGCCGGCCGTGCGGTTGCTCGCTTCCCGGTGGTGCGCAATGACGAGTGCCCACGACGACAGGGACATGAACTCCCAACTGATCAGATACGTAAACGCATCGCCGGCGATGACTACCAGATTCATCGCGGCCAGAAACACCGGAAAGAACGGCACCACGCGGCCCGGCTGGTTCTCGTGTTGTCCATACCCGAGACCGTAAAGGCTTGCCGATGCCGCGCCGAAGTTCACGACAATCAGGAAGAGCGCCGCGAGCAGATCGAGATCGAAGTGCGCGCCAATCCACGGTAACCCGATGGGCAACAGATACGACTCGGGAATCGCTTGCGCGCCGGCGAGAACGTAATGCAGCACGACGACGGCGTGCGTCGCGCAGACCAGCAGGCAAATACCGTAGACAAAGTTGGATCCGTTGCGGATACGCACTGCGAACGTGCCAACGATTCCCATCGCTAACAGAATCGCTACGCCGCACAGGAGGATGACGATTGTCGGAAATCCGCTCATCGATGCGCGTTCAGGCTTTGAGCCGGACGCCGCGGCCGCCGCCGGGACTTGCGACGCCGGGACCGATCAACTCGATCCCGGCCATGTCGAGCGCCGCGATCAGTTTCATCAGCGAATCGACGTTGCCGCGAATGAAATCCTCGCTCGCTTCCATGCGTTGGATCGTCGGAAGCGAAAGACCGGCCGCCTTGGCGAGTTCGCGCTGGTCGATGCCCAACAGCGCCCTGGCAGCACGCATCTGATCTGCAGTTAGCATAACGAGGCCATGATAAATGATGCTTTAAACTTAATAAAGTATCATCCATCAATAAATTATCCCGCCAAACCCCCGAACTGCGAACGCGCGATCGCACCATGTTGTGCGCAGTTTTCGCGGCTCAGCCAGCCTGCGCGATCGAATCGGTCTGAATGCGTGAATCTACGAAACGCCGCTAGCGGCTAAAGGAGGCCGAGCACGCGCGTCACGTAGGGCTCCGCCCATCCGCGAAACGTCTTGCCGACGGTCCACTGCGCGCGCGCGTCAGGCCGCGCGAAGAACCCCCAGAATTTCATGCGGTCGTTGATCACGTAGAGCGGCAGCAGTTCCGCGATGTTCGCGTTGCCGCCGACATGGCGCAGATAGCTATCGAGGAAAACGCCTGCGAGTTCGGGATCGGTGTCGAGGTAGCCGCAGGTCTGGCGCGCGACATCTCGCGCACCGTCACCGAATTGCGCTTCGTGCAGATCGAAGAGACCGCTCACGCGCCAGGCGTTGCCGCTCTGCATGACCGTCAGGTTGTTCAGCTTGTAGTCGCAATGCACGAACGTATTCGGCCGCGAACCGATTGCGAGCGCACGCGCGGCGGCAGCGTCGATCCACGCGAAGTCCTCGTCGGTCATGTTGCCGTCCTGCGCAGCCAGATTTGCGTTCGCGCGCGTTTCGTCGACCGCGTACTGGACGGCGCCTACGGCATAGGGCTCGAGCTTGATGGAGGTGATCCCGAAATCGCCTGCGAACGGCGAGGTGAGCCGCTGCGCGTCGGCCAACGTCACACCCAATGCGTTCGCGACGCCACGGCGATCTTCCGGTGCCAGCGCTTTACGGATGCTGCGGTCGTCGAAGCACGTGCCGGGCATTCGCGGCATCACCAGATACGGCCAACCGAGAATGTCGTTCGTTTGATCGTGCAGCATCGGCCACGGAACCGGTGCATCGGTATGTATGTGCAACTGTTCGGCGAAGTACTTCTCTTTGGTGAATTGCCAACGATCTTCGGGGTGATGCTTCGTTTCGTGCAGTTCCTTCACCCAATGCGGTGCACCGCGCAGCACGAATTCCCCATCAGTGGTGGTCACGAACACGTTCTGCCCGAACAGTCCGCTGGTCGTCGGGGCGGCTTTCAGGAATCGCCCGATCTGCAACCGCTGCGCGACTGCACGAAACTGTTCGTCGCTGATCGCGCCGAGCCGTTCCGAGTAGACGATGGCCTTCTGCATGCACTCGCTGCCCGCTAAAGGATGTACGCGTCGCCCGACGCACGCACCGTGATGTCGCCGATCGATACGCCCCACGGTTGATTGATCGCATACACGATCTGCTCTGCGAGGAACTGCGGCTCCAGCGCGTAGTACTCGATGTGATTCGAGTCGGAGAATTCCGGCGGCAATTCGCCAGCCGCATGTGCCTGCATCGACTGCAGATAACGTGGTGCGTTGTGGCCCAGAATGCCGACGATCGCCGCTTGGTTGATGATGCCCGAGCTTAAGCCCGTGCCCGGCACGCCGGTGGGCTTCACGATGGTCACTTTGATCTTGCCCTGCGACTCCATTCGCAACGACTCCGAAAGAAAGTTCACCGCCGCTTTGCTTGCGCCATACACGGCCGCGCCGACGACCGGAAAATTCCCGTAGATCGACGACAGGTTGACGATGTGGCCGCGGCCTTGCGCGATCATCACGTCGTGCACCGCGATGATGCCGTTCAGCACGCCTTTGATGTTGATGTCGATGCAGCGGTTCCACGCCGCGCCGGCTTGGGCGTGATCTGCATAGAACGCAAGCGGCATGATGCCCGCATTGTTCACGAGCACGTCGATGCAGCCGAAGCGTTGCACGGCGCGCTGAGCGAGTGCATTCATCTGGTCGAGCTGCGTAACGTCGGTGACTACACCTTCGGCAACGCCGCCGGCGCTCGCGATGGCGGACGTCACCGCGTCGAGTTGCGCGGCGTTGATGTCTGCACAAACCACTTTTCCACCGAGGCTCGCGAGCTTCTCGCTGACGAGCCGACCGAAGCCGCTGGCAGCACCGGTAACGACGATGACTTTGTCTTTGACGTAGTTCGACATGGAGCAGATTCCTGTCAGGGTTCGAGTTCGATCTCGTAGATGGACGAAACGATCGGTGCGCTGCCGTCGCGCTTCTTACCGTCGGCGTCGTACTCGGGCCAACCGGTGTTCGCTATGAACAGATAACGATTGCCGATGAGCGTTCCGTGCGTCGGTTCGCCGAGACCCGGCCAGTTCGCTTCGAGCACCTCGAAGCGCTTCAGGTCGAGGGGGATGCGTACGATACGCGCCGGCCGCGTGCCGTTCTGCACCGCGATGAGCGACTGGCCGTGAATCTTCATTCCATCGATGCCGCTGAGCGCGATATCCGCGCCGGGCTGCAACCACGTGAGTGCACGCGTGGCGAGTGTGATCGCGGCGATGCCGCGCAGGTAGTCGGCGACATAGAGCGTCGTCTGATCTGCCGATAACGCGGGCTGTTGTGGAGACGCGAATTCGCCGGGCGGATCGATTCGTTCGAGCTGCGTTGCATCGGGCGCGAGATGGAATACCGCGCCCGACTCACCGTCGGAAACGTATATCTCACCTGCGTTGCCGATCGTCATGTCGCCGAGCACGCCCTCCACCGGCGAGTCGACGCGCCGCGTCATGCGACGCGAGTCGATGTCGAACGCGACGAGCGCGGTCCTGCCCTTTTCGCTTGTGGAAGGGTCGCTCGCGGAACAGCGTTCGCACTGCGGCAACCAGCCGATGCTCGCCCACAGCGTGCGGCGTGCGTCGTCGATCGCGAGCGCCAGCACCGGCAACTCCATCGCGGCGAAGAGCGCGCCGTTCGTATCGATGATCTTCGCTTTGCGGATGCTGCTGACGAACATCTGCTTCGAAGTCGGATCGTATGCGATGTCTTCCGGCAGCAGATCCACTTCATCGAGCGTGCGCAACAGGTGCGCGTGGCTCACCGGTTGCGCGTTGCGCTTCATGCACGTAAGCGCTGCTTCGTATCGCGGCGTGCCGTGCAACGAATCGAAGTCGGCGTCGGACGCGAGATCGAACACCACTCCCATGTCGCATAGCGCACTCAGCCCGGCAAATGCCTCGGGTATATCGCCGAGATGCGCAGCCGCCGCGGCCGTGTTGTACGCGACACGCACGTTGCCGGGCATGAGTGGGGCCAGTTCGGCGAGCGTAGTGCGCAGCTTCGGATAGTCGCCCGCGTTGGCGGCTTCGCGCGCAGCGCGATTCAGTTCGGCCCAGCGTGGTTCAGCCGCCGTACCGGTTGCGGACAGCAATGTGCAGGCGACGAGGATGACGCGAATGCTTCGAAACGAGGCGAACGATGCGGCAAAGATGTACATGCGGCCAGCGTATCAACGTCGGCCGGGAACGAAAACGGAGCGACGACGGATACTCGGCGAATTCAGCCGGCGGATTCCGGGAGGAACGAAAGGTCGACGTGATAGCGGTTGGGATCGCCGCGGCCGATGAAGACGGCGATGTTGCGGCCGGTAAGGTACGACGATGGGTCGAACCAGACGTTGTTGCTCTTGAAGACGTGCGTTCTTCCGGTCGCCGGGTTCTGCCATTGCGTGAACACGCGGTAAGGACTTTTGCCGTTTACCTTCAGGTTCGCGTTCAGCTCGACGCGCTCCACCGTGGTCAGCACTTTTTTCCCGTTCATCTTCAGGTCGGCCGCTTTGCGCGCTTCGAGAACTGCGGCCGCGATGATGCCGCCACCGATCGAGAAGAAAATCGCGCCAAGCCCACCGATGATGAGCGCGGTTCCCCACAGCGAACCGAGCCCGTTGATTCGTGCAGCGTGTGGCGCGTTCGGCCG
>CAZLDA010000136.1:0-8428 GCA_964557875.1 uncultured Pseudomonadales bacterium
GCGCAACCGCTCCTTCCAGCCGGGCTCGAACACGAAATCGATGTCGTAGATGGTGTTGTCGCCGTAGCGGTCTACGAGATACAGGCGGCTTCCGCCGATGCCCTCGATGGCCGGGATGTTCAATTCCATCGGGCCGGGATTGCCGGGGCACACCTTTGCGCCCTCTTTCACCGCATGCTCGAGCGCCTTGCGCGCGTCCGCCACGCGAAACGCCATCGCACACGCGCACGGTCCGTGCTGCTTCGCGAACTGCTGCGCAAAACTGTCGGGTTCGGCATTGATGATGAAGTTGATGTCGCCCTGCTTGTGCAGCGTGACGTTCTTCGAGCGATGCCGCGCTACGGCGGGGAATCCCATGCGCGCGAACAGCGATCGCAGCAGTTGTGGATCGGGCGCGGCGTATTCGACGAACTCGAATCCGTCGGTTCCCATCGGATTGGCGGCCGGCGTGCTGATGGATTGCTACTCGAAACGCGATGGTGGCTCATCGTACCACCGCGTCGCGTGGCGCCATGCCATCCCATATGTCATCCGGAAGGAGCGCCGTGGAACTACGCGCCGCCACAGCGCCTTATCGAACGAGCTTCGCCAGCGCTTCGTAGTCGCCGTCGAAGTGGTGCGCGCCGGGTAGCGCTTTGAGCGTCAGCGTCGGCCTGTTGGCGTCGAGTTGAGTGCACAGAGAGCGTTCCGCTTCGTCGCTGCCGTAGATGCAGGTCGTCCTCACGTTCTCGGGCAGCGCCGCGACCTCCGGTGCAATCGGCAGCGCGTCTTTCGGAATGCGCTGCAGCCACCCACCGAGATGGAACTCGAAGTCGGTGGCGCGCTCCGGTGCCATCAACACAATCGAGCGCACGCGCTGCTGCTCGGCAATCGGCAACCGATTGACGATGGCAGGCAGCACGTCAGCGCCCATTGAGTAACCCGCAAGTACCACCTGATCTTTGTGCCATGCCTGCGCGAAGTAGCGAATGATCGTGGCCAGATCGCCGGCCGCATGCTCTGGAGTTTTGGCGCTCCAGAAGTACTTCAGCATGTTCCAGCCCACCACCGGAAAACCCGAGTCGTTCAGTTCGATGGTCACCTTTTCCGTCAACGTCGACCAGCCGCCGTCGCCGGACAACATCACGACGAACGTGTCGCCTTTCGACTCCACGGGCCGCTCGATCAGCGGCAATCCCGAAAGCGCTTCGCTGCTCGGCGCCGCTTCAGCC
The DNA here is from genome assembly GCA_964557875.1 of uncultured Pseudomonadales bacterium. Taxonomy (GTDB): domain Bacteria; phylum Pseudomonadota; class Gammaproteobacteria; order Pseudomonadales; family Azotimanducaceae; genus DATJGR01. The sequence continues at coordinate 1,212 of CAZLDA010000136.1, forward strand.
GGTCGGTTTTCATCGATGGCTTTGTACGCGGTGACAAACGCCGGAAACCACTCGTTCACCGAGGAAAAACCGTGACCGACTTTCGGCAGCGACGTCACCTTACTGTTGTCGACCTGCTTCATGAACGCCGCAACATCGTCGACCTTGCATAACTCGTCTGCCTGACCCTGCAGAACCTCGAGTGGCGACACCAGCTTTTCGACCGGATACAGCCGCCAGTGGTCCTTCTCGAATACCGCGGCCTTCGTCAACGCTCCCTGGCGACATAACGGTTTCGTTAGCGCGAGCTCAGGACAAAAGCCGAGCCCCACTGCGCCGACGAACGCGTTGATCGGCGTTTGCGCCATCGCGACATAGGCCAGAGAGGCCCCCGACGAATAACCGACCACGATCGGTGCGCGATAGACGTCAACGTTCAACTTGCGCTGAATGAACTGGCTCAACCCCTCCAACTCACCAGGCGGATACCCGCACTTCAGCTTCGATGCGTCGAGGCGTTTCAGATACTCCGGCGTGCTGAACCCTACGACAATTTGCCCGCGCGCCTGCATCTTCACGACCATGTCGACCACACGCGGTTCCCACCCGCCGTCGCCCGACGCGAACAACACGATGTCCGTATCGTCGTCGATTTTCTTCGGCAGGTAGACGTACACCGTACCCATCGGCGCGAACTCGAAGGTCTTGATGAACGGGTCGTCCAGCGGCACCAGCGGCGGTTCTTGCGCCGCGGCGCCAGCCGGTTGACCGGCTGCAGTCGCGGGCTCTGCGGCTTTGGCAGGTGCCGGCTGTTTGGAAGGGTTCGACGATGTCGCGCCCATCGCGAGAATCGCTGACAGCAACACACAAAGCGCCGACGGTGCAATCCTCATCGTCGAGGTCCTCGTAGGGGAGCCATTGATTCAACGGGCATTCAAGCGCGGCACACGGTACTGATCGCGTTTGGCTTTGACAATCGGGTACCACCCATCGGGTACCCAAAGGGTTCCCGTCGGGTTCGAGCCATCACGGGCAACACGCCGCGACGCCAAGACGGCCACGCGCGACGTGTGTATCCTGCGCACTTCGTGCAATCCGCCCTTCTCCGCGACCCGCAAGAACTCGTGACAGACGCCCGAACGCTGCAGCACTGGTCGCACTCGCTGCGAACCTACATCGGTCCGCTGCTGACCGTCATTGTGTTCGTTGCCGCGATGCTGGTGTTGCGCCACAGCATCCACCACATCTCGCTTTCCGACGTGTTGAGCCATTGGCGCAAGCTGCCACAGGCGGCGATCATCCTGGCGATCGCCTTGACCATTCTCAACTACGCGCTGCTGACGCTCTATGACGTGCTGGCGCTGCGCTACGTCGGCACGAAGCTGCCCTATCTTCGAGTCGCGCCGATATCGTTCTCGGCATTCGCCATCGGCCACAACCTCGGAGTGCCGTCACTATCGGGCGGATCAATCCGTTACCGCGCGTATTCGATGGCCGGTCTCTCCACCGTGCAGATCGCCACCGTCATCGGCTTCGTATCGGTCACCTTCGGCCTCGGTGCATCGCTGCTGGTTGGAATTTCGCTGACAGTCGCGCCGGAATCGACGCTTGCGGTGCTCGGCCTGTCTCCCCCGCTACTGCGCGCCATTGGCGTGTTGTTGGTGTGTGTGCCGCTGATCTACGTCGTGTGGACCCGCGTAGCGCGCGAGCCGATCCGCATTCGTAACTGGACGCTTACGACGCCGAGCCCCGGTCTCGCCGTTAGTCAGTTGCTGCTCGCAGCGGTGGATCTTTCGTTGCTCGCGGCGGTGCTCTACGTGCTGATCCCGCCGCAACTCGGCATCGACTACTTTGTATTGCTCGGTGCATTCCTGTTGGCCATCGGCGCCGGTGCATTGAGCAACGTGCCTGGTGGACTCGGTGTATTCGAGTCCGTGCTCGTACTTTTGCTTCATAGCAAGGCGACTGCCACGCTGCTGGGCGCGGTGCTCGCGTTTCGTCTGATTTACTACGTCGCTCCGCTGATGCTCGCGCTGGTCATGATTGCAACCCAGGCAGTTGCCACGCATAGCGTTCGGCTGCGGCACGTCACGCGTATCGGCGGCGGGTGGCTGCGCGGACTCGCGCCGCAGGCAGCCGGTATGGTCGTGTTCCTGAGCGGTGCGGCGCTGATTCTCGGTGGTTCGATGCCGATCGCGTCGAAGCGCCTCGAATTTCTCGACGAACTGGTTCCATTGGCTGTACTCGAGCTGTCGCACAACGTCACCAGCGCGATCGGCGTCGCGCTGCTGATCCTGTCGCGCGGCCTGTTCCGACGATTGCGTGGCGCATACCAAGCGACGATTGCACTGATGGTTGCGGCGTTCGTGCTGTCGTTGTTCAAGGGTCCGACGATCGGGTACGCGGCGATGGTACTGATTGCAGCGCTGGTGTTGTGGGCAGCGCGCGGCGAGTTCTACCGAGGCGCGAAGCTGCTCGATCAATCGTTCACCCTCGGCTGGATGCTCAGCTTCGGCATGGCGATTGCCGGCGGCGTCATCGTGGGACTGTTCGCATATCGGCACGTCGAATACTCCAACGCGTTGTGGTGGCAGTTCGAACTCAACGCGAACGCGCCGCGCTGGCTGAGAGCAAGCCTCATGGGCGCAGTCATTCTGATCGCGTTCGGCCTGGCGCGTTTGCTGCGTCCGGCACCGCGCGATGCGCCAACACCGACGAGCGAGGACATGCAGCGCGTGAAGGCCATCGTCGCCGCATCGGCGCGCACCATTGCGAACGTCGCGCTGCTCGGCGACAAACGCTTTCTGTTCCACCCCGAAGGCGATGCCTTCATCATGTTTCAGGTATCGGGGCGCAGCTGGATCGCGCTCGCTGGGCCCATCGGAAACCCCGAACGGTACGAGGAACTCGCCTGGCAGTTTCGCGAAGCGACCGACCGGCACGACGCGCGTTGCGTGTTCTATCACGTGTCCGATGCCGAGTTGCCGATGTACGTCGACCTCGGTCTTTCGCTGGTGAAACTCGGCGAAGAAGCGCGCGTGCGATTGTCTACGTTCGACATCGCAAAGAGCGATCGCGCGGAAATGCGTCACGCGCGCAATCGCGCCAAACGGGATGGCGCCAGCTTCGAAGTGATACCTGCAGCGGCGGTGCCGGCCGTTATCGATGAATTGAAAGTGGTATCGGACGCATGGCTCAGCGACAAAAGAGCACACGAAAAAGGCTTCTCGCTGGGCGCATTTGTTCCCGCGTACGTGGAGCTGTTCGATTGCGCAGTGGTGCGCGTGAACGGCGCCATCGTCGCATTCGCGACCATATGGAAGAGCGCCAACTCGGAAGAACTCACCGTCGACCTGATGCGTTTCACCGACAAGGCACCTAAGGGCGTGATGGATTTTCTCTTCACCGAGATGCTGCTGGTGGCGAAAGAACAAGGCTATCAGTGGTTCAGCCTCGGTATGGCGCCCCTCTCCGGCCTTGGTCAGCACCCGCTGGCGACGCAGTGGCACAAGCTCGGCAATCTGCTGTTCCGTTTCGGCGACAACTTCTACAACTTCGAAGGCCTGCGCCGCTACAAGTCGAAGTTCCTTCCGGAATGGGAGCCGCGCTACCTCGCGAGTCCGGGCGGCATCGGCCTCACGGCAGTGTTGATCGATACCACCGTGCTGATCTCCGGCGGAGTTCGCGAAGTCTTCACCAAGTGAGTTCTGACTATGCGCCAGGCGCGTCGGGCTGGCGGCTCGGATGCGCGCGCGCAAACCCATCGAGTGCGCTGCACGCCGCGTCTATCGCAACGAGCTTCGGAAATGCCGAAAGGTCCACGTTGAATCTGCGCGCATTGAACAGTTGCGGCACGAGACATATGTCAGCGTAGCCGGGTGACGCGCCCACAGCGAATGGCGCACCGATCGCAATCCGCTCGAGCGCAGTGAGTCCCTCCACCACCCAATGTCGATACCACACATCTCTTGCGGCGACGTCGAGGCCGAGGGGTTCAGTCAGATAAGCCAGCACGCGGAGGTTGTTCAGCGGATGAATCTCGCAAGCGACCGTCAGCGCAAGGCTGCGATCGAGTGCACGTTGCGCTGGGTCAGCCAGGCGGATGGGCCGATCGGGATAGACGTCATCGAGGTATTCGATGATCGCCAACGACTGCGTGATCGTGAGGGCGCCGTCTTCGAGCGTGGGAACCAGGCCTATGGGATTTACGCTCAGGTATTGCGGTTCACGCTGTTCTTTCTGCAGAAGGTTCACCGCGACCACGTCGTGATCGAGCGCCTTCAGATTCAACGCAATCCTCACGCGATACGCGGCGGACGAGCGGAAATACGAGTAGAGCTTCATGTGATGGGATCGTTGCCCGCAAAAGGAAACGGGGCGTGAGCCCCGTTGTATCTTGTGGCGCGTCCGGAGAGATTCGAACTCCCGGCCCCCAAGTTCGTAGCCTGGTGCTCTATCCAACTGAGCTACGGACGCACAAGGCCGCGTATTATCTGGAAGGGGTACAGGTCAGTCAAGGAAACATAGGCGAATGGACAAGGCGCGTTCGGACGAAGAGAAGCAGTTTCACGGTTGGCGCCTGATCGGCGTGATCATGGCGGTGATGGGCGTGCTCGCGCTGATCAGCGCAGCGGTCGATTGGATGGTATTGAGGTGATGTGGTGCTGCCAACATCGGAGCTGAGGCGCGGACGAATATGCGTACCCGTAGCGGTGTCAATCGGATCTGGTAGCGTCGCGTTGCGGCGCTTGCTACCCACTGACGTTGTTCGGCGCGGCGTTATCAAGATGAGGGACGGGAGAGCTGTTCTTTTACAGCCAGCCCTTCTAAAGATGCGATGGGGCGCGGGAGCCGCGACACTCCACACCCGTCAGAGAGTTTGCAAGCGGAACGGATCAAGGCCACCTTCCGTCGTTCCCGCACGCCACGAACAGGGAAAACTCGCGATCTAGGGACTTGGGACACGCCGGCTTTTCGGCGGCAAATGAGGGATGGCCGGCATTCTTCCAAATATGACGTCGGTCACGGTGCGCGGGGCGACAACTCCTAAAATCCCGCCCGGTATACCCATTGGAAGCAACCTATGCGTCTCGTCACGCTCATTCCCTTTCTCGCGCTCACGCTCATCGCAGGTGGCTGCGGTGGGGGATCTGGCGGCTCCGGCGAGGCGCAGGGAACCGGCAGAGTCACTATGCTGATCGGCGATGCGCCCATACACGACCTCTCAGAGGTCTGGATCACCGTTAGCGAAATCCAACTCAACATGACCGGTGGCAAAAAGGACGTGGTCCTGAATCCGCCCCAGCGCATCGAGCTCCTGAGCCTGCAGAACCTTACTGAAGTGCTGCTCAGTGAGGAGATCGTCTCCGGCCGCATCAACAAGGTCCGCTTGCTGCTCGACAGACTCGAGATTCTCCGCGACGGCGGCATTTCACCCGACGACCTCGAGGTGCTCGACGTGCCGGCGGGGGGTTGGATCGAGCTCAATCCGCAGGGCGGGATCCAAGTGCGCGCCGGCGAGACGATCACGATCTTCATCGACGTCGACCTCGAACGCTCGTTGCACGTCGTTCAAGGCGGCAACGGCTCCTACGAGTTCCGACCACAAGTATTTACCGAGATCTACAGCGAGGGCGATCCGAGCCGCATCGTTCGGCTCAAGGGGACCGCGCGCGGCGTCAACCCTACTACCGATGGTTGGGATCTGTGTGATCTACGCCGCGAGTCGGGCGACAGCAGCAACGAGAACCTGATGGATTGCGTACACATCGTCGATGCCGGTGCGAGCACCTACGAGAACCCTTCCGCGCTCGCTGAGAACTCGACCGTGACCGCGTTCGGCTACATGGACTTCGGCGCCGCTGAGGACACCATGAACGCGAAGGTGCTGGTGATCGGTGAGGAGAAGCCAATCGTGACCGAGATCGGTCGTGTTGATGCGTTGCCGGACGCGGACACCATCACGATCGACACAGATCCAGCAGCCACTGAGGCTCTCGCGTCCGCCAGTCTATTGCCGGGCGCTGTCACCGTAGAACGCCATGGTGATACAGCGGAAACGCTCGAAGTCGAGGACGAGGTCGAAGCAGTCGGTTTCCGCGCCGCAGACGAGTCTCTCGATACTTTCCTCGTGATTCACGAGGACGCCGAAGCAACGATGTGAGTGAGGACCAGTAGGAGTCCTAGGCACCAATCGAGCTTATGTGTCGCCTTCGCACCCTCGTTGGGAGGGTGTAAGCCTGGATTCCGATCCGCGCACATGCTTCGCGGCAGACTCCATTCGCGGCAATCCCGAACCGGTCACGCTCATCCCAAACATCCGCACTTACGAAGAAGGAAAGCTCGCGCGACACAGCGCAGACACCCATCGCAGTGAGCGCTAAGGAACCCGATGGATTTGTAGGGTGGATCGGAGCGGAGCTCAGAATACGGCTACTTGTGAATCTACGTGGCGGAGAGGGAGGGATTCGAACCCTCGATGGACCTTTTAAGCCCATACTCCCTTAGCAGGGGAGCGCCTTCGACCTGCTCGGCCACCTCTCCGAAGGACGCGAATAGTAGCAGGCTACCGCCCGGTATTGGACTGCGGCAGCTCGTGGATCGGCACGGCATCGCCGTGTTCGCGTTGGATGCGGTCGTAGATTTCTTCGCGATGCACGGAGACGTTGCGGGGCGCGTTTACTCCGATACGGACTTGGTTGCCCTTCACGCCCAGCACGGTGACGCTTACCTGATCCCCAATCATCAACGTTTCGCCCACGCGGCGAGTCAAGATCAACATGGTCCAGTCCCCCTTTCGTTTCCCTACTTTGGCGGAGCGATCGAACGTCGCTTTCCGTTTATTTTGTGCGCACGAAATCCCTGCGCCCCCGAAGTGTGCCCGGTAAGGGGAAAAAGAACAATCCGACGGTTCTAACGCTTCTCCTGAGGCGGAGGCCCCCAATCTCGATAAGCGCGAATCAGGTCCGGCGCGCGCGCTTTGCGGCCGCTGCGAAGAACTCCCGATACAGAGCGCGAACGGTGGCGGTGATGTCCTCGGCTTTGATGCCGAACATCATGCTGACCTCGCTCGATCCCTGGTTGATCATCTCGAGGTTGACCTTGGCGTGCGCAATCGCGGAGCAGGCCCGCCCGGCCACGCCGATCGTGTGCCGCATACCTTCGCCAACCACCATGACCAGCGCCAGCTCACGCTCGATCGACAGCTCATCGACGCCGAGTTCCTGACGGATCCGCCG
>CAZLDA010000137.1:0-8411 GCA_964557875.1 uncultured Pseudomonadales bacterium
AGCGCAAGTTCCGCGAGACGCGTCTATATCAGATTGCGCCCATCTCCACGAACCTGATCTTGAGCTTCATCGGCGAACACGTGCTTGGGATGCCGAGGTCCTTCTGACGTGCCGCGCGACATGAAGGGACCGTTAGACGGATTACTGGTGGTGGCCTTGGAGCAGGCGGTGGCGGCGCCGATGGCGTCGTGTCGGCTGGCAGATGCCGGCGCGCGGGTCATCAAGATCGAACGCCCTGAAGGCGATTTCGCGCGCGGTTACGATCGCGCGGCAAACGGCGGCTCGTCGTATTTCGCCTGGCTCAATCGCGGCAAGGAATCGCTGGTACTCGATATAAAGGAGCCCGACGACGCCGCGCTGCTGCACCGGATACTGCGCAATGCCGATGTGTTCATTCAGAACCTTGCGGCGGGCGCGGCCGGACGCGCCGGATTCGGGTCGGCGGATTTACGTGCGAAGTATCCACGCTTGGTCACCTGCGACATCTCAGGCTACGGCGAAGACGGGCCGTATTCACAGATGAAGGCTTACGACTTGCTGGTGCAAGCAGAGTCCGGGCTAGCCGCGGTATCAGGGCCGCCGGGAGCGCCTGCGCGAATCGGCGTTTCGGTGTGCGACATCGCGACCGGCATCAGCGCGGCACTCGCGATTCACGAGGCGTTGTGGCGGCGTGAGCAGACCGGTCGCGGCGAGGGCGTACGTCTCTCCTTGTTCGATGTGATGGCCGAGTGGATGACCGTGCCGCTGCTGCATCACGATTATCTCGGCAAGGCACCGGTGAACGTCGGGATGGCGCATCCAACGGTGGCGCCGTACGGTGCGTTCGTGAGCGCGGACGGCCAGACGCTGTTGATCTCGATTCAGAACGACCGCGAGTGGCGCAATTTTGCGAGCCGCGTGCTCGGTGACGATGCGCTTGGCACGGATGCGCAATTCGCGACGAACGGCGACCGAGTGCTGAACCGAACTCAACTGGACGCGCGTATTCAGGAGTGGTTCGGCGCGACGCAGCGCAGTGCCATCGTTGCGGCATTGCTCGACGCGCAGATCGCGTTCGGCACGGTGAACGACGTAGCCGGTCTATCGTCGCATCCGCAGTTGCGACGTACGCAGGTCAATAGCGACCATGGTCCGGTGAGTATGCCGGCGCATCCAATGAGAGCATCGGATTGGCCGGTATACGGCGCCATTCCAGACATTGGCGAACACTCGCAGGGAATTCGCTTCGAGTTTGGAGTCGGCGAATGACGGACTTGAAGGATTGGGTCGGCCGCGCGACTGAGTTGAGCTGTTGGCTCGATCCGTGGCGAGCGCAGGCGTTGCACGCGATGCTCGATTCGACAGATGCGGTTCCGCAGGAGGGTTCGGCGTTGCCGCCGGGCTGGCAGTGGATCTATTTCCTCGACGCTGTCCGGTCTGCTGAACTCGGCCCCGACGGACATCCGCGACGCGGTGGGTTCATGCCGCCCGTGGAGTTGCCGCGCCGAATGTGGGCAGGTAGCAGGCTCGAGTTCATGACTCCGTTGGAGTTGGGAGAAGCGGCGACGCGGGTTTCGCGCATCGCGGCCGTGGAAGAGAAGACGGGCAAGTCCGGGCCGCTGTGTTTCGTGACGGTGGAGCACGAGATTCGAGGGCGCGCGGGTGTCGCCATACGCGAACAGCAGGACATTGTGTATCGGGAGGCGGCAACGGGTGGAGCACCGCCCGCGCCGCAAGCGCCGAACGATGCGATCTGGCGGCGGGAATGGTCTTTTGATGCGCCGCGGCTGTTCCGATATTCGGCACTCACGTTCAACAGCCATCGCATTCACTACGATCGCGAATATGCGATGCGCGAAGAGGGCTACTCGGGACTCATCGTGCATGGCCCCCTGCTGGCAACGCTGATGCTCGAACTGGTTCGCGCGAATCATCCCGGACGTTCATTGCGCCAATTCGAATTTCGTGCAGTTGCGCCGGTGTTCGACGGCCAGCGAATCGAGGCATGCGGCAAACCGAACGGCGATCGAATCGACGTGTGGATTCGCGGCGCGTCAGGATCGCTGCACCAGCGCGGCAGCGTCGTGCTTGGTTAGGCGGTTCTGCGCTGCTATCGTCGGATCGTCGCTTAGAGGGAACCCCAGCATGCCGACGAAGCAGGACGACCACGGACTAACGAATCACGAGATCACCATTTGTCTGGCCGGCGGCGCAATCCTCGGGCCGTTCAGGGCCACCTGGAGCCGCGAGATCACGAGCGACGTTCGAGAGCTGACGAAAGACTACGACGCGTTCTTGCAGGGCACGAAGCAGGCGCGCTTCAAGTACCACCTGCACGATCAGGACAAGCGCGTGTCGCATACGTTGATTCTGAGGTTCGAACAGGTGACCGGAATTTACGACCGCGTTGCGCTGAAGGGCTAAGGCGAGTACCCGTGCCGTTCGTACAACTCGGTCGATTGAAGGCTTACTACGAGCGTTCGGGCAACGGATCGCGGTTGCTGTTCGTGAGCGGTAGCGGCGGTGACTTACGTGCAAAACCGGGCGTGTTCGAATCGCCGCTGGCGCGAGCATTCGATCTGCTTGCATACGATCAGCGTGGGTTGGGACAAACGGACAAACCGACCGGACCGTACTCGATGCAGGACTACGCCGACGACGCAGCCAGGCTGCTCGATGCGCTGGATTGGGAAGACGCGCTGGTGATGGGCGTGTCGTTCGGCGGAATGGTCGCGCAGGAATTTGCGCTGCGACATCCAGGGCGTGTATCGAAACTGGTGCTCGCGTGCACCAGTTCCGGCGGAGCAGGTGGTGCCAGCTATCCACTGCACGAAATCGCGGACATGCCGATCGAAGAGCGGATTCTGTTGCAGATGTCGATCAGTGATACACGGCAGAATGCCGAGTGGCAGCGCGCTCATCCCGAGGCGGTCGAGCGAGCTTTGGCGTTCGGTAGAGCAGCAGCAGGACTGGGTGCGGACGAGCCATCGCGACGAACGGGTGCGGCATTGCAACTCGATGCGCGAAGCCGGCACGACACCTGGAATCGATTGCCCGAACTCCGCATGCCGGTGCTCCTGTGTGCAGGCAAGTACGACGGGATCGCGCCGATGTCGAACATGCGAGCGATGGCAGATCGTATTCCAACGTCGGAATTGCGTGCCTACGAAGGCGGCCATCTGTTCCTGATTCAGGATCGCTCGGCGTACGCGGAAATTGTCGAATGGCTCAGGAACTGAACGAACGGAACTTCTGATCATCGGTGGGGACTAACCGAATGACTGTGGGGACTCGCGAAAGCCGAGTGTTGAACGCCCACAGCACTGGTTCCCCGCCCCGGCGACTACCTTCTCCTCTTCCCAATCCCCATTGTCGCCGGGGTTTTTCGCTCTCTGTTTTGCTTCATAGGGAGTCTTGATCGCTGTCGGTGTCTACCGTGATGGTCTGGATGGCGGATCGTTGGATCAGCCATCGGCCGACATAGAAGACGGCGATGTGGCACACGAGGATTGCTGCGAATGCGGCAACGAGGATCTGCCAACCGCTCGCCCCAACCCACCACCACAACACACCCCATGCAGCCAGCGGGAGGGCGAATCGTTCCAGTGCCGCTGACCTCGAATCCCGGTCGCGCCAGGCGTCGAACACTGCGTACAGTGCGCCGAGCGTTTCGACGGTCACCGGCACGGCCACGACGAACGCGAACAGCTCTTTCATGGCGGTCCGTCTCCCGCATCCGTTTCCGCCAACAGAAACGCTTTGCCTTGAGTTGCATCGACACAGAGTCGTTGGCCGTTGCGCAGTACCTCCATCACGCCGTCGACGTCGACGAGGCAAGGGATGCCCAGCTCGCGCGCAATCGTGCCCGCGTGCGAGAGGTAGCTGCCGGTTTCGACGACGACCGCCGCGGCGCCGAGGAACAAGGGTGTCCAGGCGGGGTCTGTGTAAGGAGCAACCAGAATCTCGCCGCTCTTGATTTCACCATCTGTCGCCGGATCGAATACGAGACGCACGGTGCCTTCTGCGATGCCGGGGCTGGCACACTGGCCTTCCAAAACTCCAACTCCGCGCTGCGGCGGTCGGTAGTCGACGTTCACCGTGAGCGGCGGTTGAGTGCGGTTGCGGCGCATGTGCGTCAAGCGACGACGCCGGATGCGAACTTGTAGCGTTGGCGCAGGAGTCGGGTCGCGCTGCAACGCCGATACCTCGTCCCATGTGAGATAGAAGATGTCATCGGCGCATTTCAGCGCGCCCTGCTCGAGCAGCTGTTGCTCGATCGCAAGCACCTTCGCGCGCACGGTTGCGAATGCGAGCATCGTGTAGTGACGCGTGTTTTCGCGAAGTGCTGCGTAGTAGCGAATGCGGCGTACCAGCCATCGCGCGACGAATCGCTTCATACGACCCGTCAGTGCGGTGTCGAGTGACCGCTCTGCCTGGGAATTGCGGATCTCGGCTTGCACGGAGAGGGGCTCAGTGAAACCTTCGCGGAGCAGGTTGCGGATCATGACGAACAGAGGCGTCGGGTCTTCCCTCCAGCGCGGAGCCGCGAGCTCCACCTCGCGTGTGCCGCGATGACCGTAGTCGGCGATGAAGGCTTCGAAGGATGCAACGAACGGCGCAGCAGCCGGGTGCACGGCGAGTTGATTCGGCAACTCTTCGAGCCGATCGGACTGCATCAATTGGCGAATCGCCGGCGTCTGTTCGGCCACCAGTGCCGTTTGCCGCAATTGATCGATCAATCGAGTGGACAGCATGTCACGCGTGCCAGCGCACAGCGGGGCGATCTGGGCGAGATCAAAACTCGGTGCGAAGCGGCGCAGGTACCAGCGCAAGGCACCGTGCAGAAAGAAGTAGCGCGTCGAGGACACGTTTACCTGAAACGGAAACTGCGAAGCCGCAGCGAACGGATGGGGGCCGAGCAGGAGTTGACGAAGCGTATCCAATGCATCGAGTTTCGAGTTGGCGAGCATTGCGTCGCACCGCTTGCGGAAATCCGCGAGCGTGACGAATGGCATGTGCCTGCTGCGAATCCATAGCAGGCCGGTGGACAGATATGCGGCGGCGAGGAAACCAACGATTGCACTCAGGCGCGACCATTTCAGTCGATAGTCGCTGCGCTCGCTCTTCAACAGCAGAAGCTCGACAAGTTCGGTGTCGGAGACGTGTAGCGGTACCCAGCGTCGCAAACTGTCGAAATTCAGGTAGTAGCGCCCGTCGATGAACTGACCGAAGCGGGGGAGCACTCGACGCACGATGTCGACGGTCAGTGGTGTCAGTGCGTCGGTGAAGTTCTCGAGGATCGGCTTGAACGCGACCCATCGCCCTTCGGGTGAAGTCGGTTCGCGCGTGTCCGTGCTGATCGGTCGTGACTGCAGAAGGAACAGCGAACCGTTGGCGATTGCCCATTCCACGTCTTGCGGCGCACCGCGTTCCTCTTCGCAGGCGGCCGCGAGTTCGGCGACGGCTCTCAGCTGAGCATCGTTCAGGGTTGCGGTGCGCTGCTGGTGCCGGGGGACCAGTTGCAATCGGGTGCCGACAGGATCGAGAAGATCCTCCGCGACCTTGAAGCGTTTGCTGCCAAGTCGCCGTTCGATGAGTTCGTGCGTTGTTCGCCGCAATACATAGCAATCAGGAGTGACGCGCCCGTCGACGAGGGCGGCGCCGAGACCCCAGCACGATTCGATCACCATTGCGTCGCGTTGGCGACCGGTGGGGTCTTTTGTGAACGACACTCCGGAAACTTCCGACGGAACCATCAACTGCACGATCACCGCCATCCGCACCGGTTCGTTCAAGCCGACCTGACTGCGATAGCTCTGCACTTCATCGCTCCAGGCGGACAACCAGCAGTCGACAATTCGCTGCTCGAGATCGGCGCGCTCGACGTAGTAATAGGTCGCATGCTGACCCGCAAAACTACTGGCTTTGCCGTCTTCTCCTACGGCGGAGCTCCGCACGACGCACGTTGGAGATCTCCCGTCGGCTGAAGGCAACTCGGAGAATGACTGGTGTACTTCGCGCGCTAGATCGGCATCCAGTGGGAGCGAGCGCAACCGCGCCAGAGCCTCGCTGTTGGGGATCGTTCCCGGGTCGCCCGTCGACGAATCGCCGACGTCGAGACCATGGCTTTGGAAGTGCTCCACGAACGCGTCGGTAACGATGACGAAACCATCGGGCACGTTGTGTCGAGCGGCTAGTTCACCGAGGGTCGCCGCTTTTGCGCCGACCTGATCGATGCCGCGCCTCGCGGCGGCGTTCAGTCGAACGATGTGACTCATTCGATCTCGGTTGAGGTCGGCCTTGTGACCGAACGAACGCGGCAGGGCATGTGTTCGTGCATCGGTTCCTTCCAGAGAAGGCGCAGATTATACGACGCGGGCCTCTCGCGCTTGCTGTTGCACCCGAAGGCGAGGGTAGGGGTTGTTCAGGAAGAGCCAGACGAGAGCGCTTGGTCGCGAATCGACGTTTGCGGCTAGCTCTCGTTTGCCGATGCGACAGTGGGTGTCGCATCCGTGCGCGCACCGACGTGTGGTCCAGCGGCCACTTCGCGATCGTTCGTCGAGCCGGGCGCCGCAGCAGGGATTTCCGGCGATGTTTCGAATACCACATCGACCTGTTGTCGAGGTACTACCAGCTCCTGGCCGACGGTGATGAGCGTTGCAGTCTCCGGCAAACCGGAGATCCACACCGAGCCGCCGTCGTCGTTGATGATCTTCACCAGGTTGAACACGACGCGGTTGTCGTTATCCAGTGTCCGCACGCCGACGCGACCATCGTCGTCGAGCGCGAGCAATGCGGGACTGATGCGATGCGCCATCACGGTATCGATCGGAATGGCGATCTGCGTTGTTACGCCGCTACGCAGCGTGTAGGAAGGATTTGGAACCTGAATCTCCACCGGGTAGGTACGCGTTGCAGAATCACTCTGTTGACCGATGAACGTCAGCGTACCGGAGACCTGCGTACCATCGATCAATGTGCCGATTGCGGTGGTCCCGAGTTTGAGCTTGTGTACGTCCCGTTCCGCGACTCGACCGACAAGGAGCATGGGGTCGAGATCGATAATGGTGGCGCAGGGCGTGCCCGGCTGCACGAAGTCACCGATCTCGACCTGCGTTTCTTCGACGAGGCCGGCAAACGGCGCGCGAACCTGGGTGTGTGCGAGTTCGATGGTGGCATGTTCGACCTGCGCCTCGGCGGTCGCCAGACGCGCCTTCGTGGTCGCGGTCATCGTCTCGGAGATCAGACCTTGCTTCGCGAGCTTGATGCTTCCTTCGTACTCGATTCGAGCCTGATTCAGGGCCTGCCGCCCCTCTTCGAGCTTTGCCGCGCGGTCCTGCGTGGAGATCCGGCAAAGCACTTGTCCGGTTTCGACACGTTGACCGCGCTCTACCGTGCGTGCCACGACGGTTCCGCCCGTTTCAGCTTTGACTACGACGGTACGTTTGTTCTCGGTGCGACCCCGCAGCGGGACCATATCTGTCTGGGATTCCGCATGGATGACGCGGGCGCGGACGCGCGTCATGCGCTTGTCTTCGCTGCTCGCGCTCAACTCGTTGTTCGACTCGGCGAGGGTTGCCTGGTGCTTGGGGGCGGAGTGTCCGAATTGGCCTGATACCAACCAGAGCGTGATGAGCGCGGTAATCGCCATGGCGATGACATAGGTGCGGCGCACGATGGATCTCAGCAGTTGGTCGAGCGGCAGAACAAAACGCTACGAAAAGTAACAGGAAGCCGCGACTTAGTCACGCGCTCCATTAGGGTGCGGTCGTCCAGATGGGTTGTGCGCCGCAACCCATCCGGAAGATCGATCGGCGGTGGGAACTCAGGCCTTGACGCTGGGGCGAGCCGCCATTCGCGCAAACCACGCCATGATGTTCTTGTTCTTGTCGTTGAGCGGCTGACCTACTTGGGTACCGAAGCTCAGGAACGAGAACAGCAGGATGTCTGCGAGCGTCAGACGGTTGCCGCAGATGAACTCCCGACCGGCGATAAGGCCATCAATCCAGGTGACCTTCTCCTGCGCCAGGCGCTTGAGACCTTCGGCTGCTTCCGGAAGCGTCGTCATGCGCGACTTGAACATCGGCAGACCTTCGCTATAGCGGAAACCGTTCGCGAGCGGTTCGCAGACATTGAGGTCGATCCTGCGTGTCCACATGCGTGTTTCTGCCTTCTCTTCCGGTGTGCTGCCGATCAGCGGTTTCGCCGGAAACTTGTCCTCGAGATATTCGCAGATCGCGGTGATCTCACTGATGTAGGTGCCGTTGTCGAGTTCGAGACATGGCGAGCCACCGGCGGGGTTCTTCTTCAAATACGGCGCCTGGCGATTCTCTCCCTTCATGATGTCGATCGCTTCAGTCTGAAGGGTGATTCCTTTCTCGGCCGCGAAGGTACGAACGACCTGTGGGTTAGGACCGATCGAATTGATGAGT
>CAZLDA010000138.1:0-2438 GCA_964557875.1 uncultured Pseudomonadales bacterium
TCAACGGTGTGTACCAGCATCTTTCCGAACGTGCGTCGTTTGTTCTCGTTTCGGCGGATACGCCCAGCGTGCAGCGTAAATTCGCCGGCGACCGCGGTTGGCGTTTCCCCATGGTGAGTTGCCAGGGCACCACGTTCAGCGCCGACATGGGCCACAGTTCCGAAAAGGAGCCGGTGAGTCCGGGCATCACCGTGTTCCAGCGAAAAGGTGATGAGATCGTGCGGGTTTCGGATGCGGAATTCGGCCCGTACGACGACTTCTGCACCGTGTACCACTTCATCGACCTGCTGCCCGAAGGATCGGACGGCTTCAGGCCGAAGTTTCGTTACTTCGGTACCTGAGGCTTGCCGGTGAACACCGCCAACTGATCTGCAAAGGCGCGCTTGTAGGCGGGCCGTGCTTCGCCGCGGGCGATGTAAGCGGAGAGGTTGGGATAGTTTTCCGCCAGGCCCGATCCATCCAGTCTGCGCAGCACCGTCACCATCAGCAGGTCGGCGGCGCTGAACGCACCATCCAGCCATTCGGCGTCGCCGAGCCGATTGGAAAGTTCGCCCAGCCGCACGCGCACGCGCTCGTCGAGAATCGGCAGCCGCTGTGCGTACCAGCTCTTGTCGCGTTCCAGCAGCGTGGCCATCGAACGTTCGACGATGGGCGGCTCCACTGTGTTCAGCGCGGCGAACATCCACGCAATTGCGCGCGCGCGAGCATTCGCGTCTTCCGGCAGCAGCCCCGCGTGGCGCTCCGCGATATGGAGCACGATCGCGCCGGATTCGAACATCGCGAGATCGTCTTCTTCGTAGGTGGGTATCTGGCCGAATGGATGTAGCGCGAGGTGTGCGGGTTGCTTCATCTGCGCGAACGAAACGAGGCGAACCTCGTAGGGCTGGCCCACCTCTTCGAATGCCCAGCGGACGCGCATGTCGCGCGCGAGTCCCCTGCCACGGTCGGGCGACTGCGCAAAAGCGGTGATGGTGGCAGTCATGAGCTTCCGACTGCGCGAGCTGCGGCCTGCATCGTCGCGTCGGTAACGGCCATCCGATCTTCGCCCCACGGCATCGGCATCAACACCGGGTGCTCGATGCCGGCTTCGACGTAGCCGCGCACGAACCGGGTGACTTCGTCGGCCGAGCCGATGAAGTCGATCGCCTGAATCATCCGCTCGGAGATCGCCGCGAGCGCGCCGTCGCGGTCGCGCGCGGCATGACGTTCACGTAGCGCGTCCACCTCGTCGGTGAAACCGGCGCTGCGAAACATGCGCGCATAGCCGTCTGCCATCGCGTAGTTGAAGAGATCGCGCCGGGCAGAGTTTGCCGAACGCGCGAGATCGCCCACCGCCGCATGAACGTAAGCGAAGATCTGCGCGTTGCCGCCGCTTCGCACCTGCGCGATTGCATTCGGCACGTGCGACACGGGGATGTAGTTCAGCAGCACGCCGTCGGCCACCTCGCCTGCGAGTTTGAGCATCTGCGGATTGAGTGCGGCCATGACGATCTTCGGACGCCGCTCGGCGAGTCGCACTGCGAGCGTAAAACGTTTCACCTGCCAGAAGTCGCCCTGAAACGTCACCGATTCGCCGGAAAGACACTCGCGCAGCAGCGCAACGTACTCGCGCATCATCGCGATAGGGCGTTCGGCCGGAGGCGCGCCGTGTTGGCTCAGGATGCCCGGCGCCGACACGCCGACGCCGAGCCAGATGTTCGCGTTCGGGCTCAGCGCCTGCAGCGATGCCGCCGACATCGCCGCGAGTGGCGGTGAACGCAACTGGATCGGCACTATTCCGGTCGCGAGATCGATTTCCGGCGCCACGGCAGACGCCGCACCCAGCAGCGTGAACGCATCGGTGCCGGTTGCCTCCACGGTCCACAGCGAGCGATAGCGGAGCTGCGATGCGCGCTTCGCGATGTCGATGATCGCGCGCGGTCCGAGCACGCTCAGGCTGCCGAAGGTGACACCAAGCGGAATGTTCGAGTCGTTCATTGCGGATACCGATAGCTGTCTGGGGAGGCAGAGTACGCGAGACGAACCTCGCTACAAACGGGGCAACAACAGGCGCGTGATCACATCTCGCTTCTCGCGTAAATCGATCTACCGTCCTTGATGGTTTCCACGACCTTGATGTCCTTGATTGCCATGGCGTCCACATCGAGCGGATTCCTGTCGAGAATCACCAGGTCGGCTTTTTTGCCGGGTTCCAGCGATCCCTTCGAATCCTGCTCGCCGTATTGGTTGGCGACGTTGAGCGTCATCGCTTTGAGTCCTTCCATCGCCGTAACTCGCTGATTGGCTCCGATGACCGCGCCGCTGCGCGAGATGCGATTCACCGCCGACCACAGCATGAACATCTGATCGAGCGGTGCGACGACGAAGTCCGTGTGGTTGGTCGGCTGAAGACCCCTGTCTATCGCATCACGCATCGGGCTGATGTACATCGCCTGGGC
>CAZLDA010000138.1:2448-8329 GCA_964557875.1 uncultured Pseudomonadales bacterium
TGCCGCGATTGGCGATGTGTGCGTCCGCAAAGTAGTACGTGTGTAACGTGTAGAACGACGGCGTGACCTTGTATTGCACGAACTTGCCGAGCTGGTCCTTCCGCGTGAACTGGGCGTGGATCAACGTCACGTGCCGTTCTTTGGCTAAATCGCCGGCCGCCGCGTATTCGTGTGCCGTGAAGAACGCATCGATCGCGCCATCGCCGTTCGCATGCAGGTATAGCGGCACGTTCATGTCGTAAACGCGCTTCACCATCCGGTTGACGGTGTCTTGAGGAAACGTCAGCTCGCCGCGCCAGTCTTTCTCACCGCCGGGTCCACCCGTTAGATAGGGCGTTGTAAAGAGTGCCGTCTTGCCTTGCGGCGATCCATCGATCGTGATCTTCACGCCGCCGAGCTTGAGGCGGTCTTTGTACTTGCCCCAGTTGGTCAATGGATTGGCTGCGAGAACTGTGTCGAGGTCCGTGATGAAAGGTAGCGAGACGATGTCGATGATGTTGGCGTTGGCAGCCGACACCCGCTTCATGAGCTCGAGGTCCGTCGCGTGGGTGGCGCCTTCCTGGGCCGTGGTGATGCCGGCTGCCGCGTACAGCATCTGGCCCTTGCGCGACCACTCGACTTCCTGCTCGCGGGTAGGGTGGGGCAGCTGCGAGAGTATCGGCAGATACGCCGTTTCCATGATCAGCCCATAGGGCTCGTTCGTGCCCGGCTTGCGCACGATTACGCCGCCCGGCGGCGTTGGTGTCTGATCGGAGATGCCAAACTTCTTCTGTGCGGCGGAATTCAGTACTACGCCGTGCATCGACACGTGCAACACCAGAACCGGATTGTCAGGAAACGCAGCGTCGAGATCGTCGCGATTCAGTTGATGCCCCTTGGGCATGACGTTCTCGTCGTAGCCGTATCCCTGTATCAGCGTCCCCTTTGTGATCTTGTTGTCTGATGCGAACTGCTTCAATGCGGCGACGATGCTCGCCGGGTCCTTGCCTGGGCCGGACGGAGGTGGATAGAGATTGGCCTGGTTCGCCACCGTCAGTGAGTTGATGTAGTGGCTGTGAGCGTCGAGGAATCCGGGCAACAGCGTCTTACCCTTCAGGTCCACGATCCGCGTAGTAGCCCCCTTGTAGGTTCGCTCGATGCTGTGACGATCGCCGACAGCCGCGATCGTGCCATTCGCCACGGCCAGCGCCTGCACGGATGGTTCTGCATCGTTCATCGTGACGATGGCGCCACCGACATAGATCGTATCGGCAGGACGCAGCGGTTCGGTGCCGGCCAGGGTCGTGCAGGGAGTCAACGCTGCCAGCAGCACCGACAGACGGATCGTCTTTTTCATGTTCAACCTAGGGTGGAATCGAGAGGACACCTCCGCGGCTCATCGCCGCGGAAGGTGTCGTCAGAGGGTGCCTAGACCAGCTTGCTGCGGGGGATCTTGACGTCGAACCGTTCTTCGACCTGCACGTTCTTGCGGATCGACTTTTCCGACGTGTACAGCAGTTTTTTGTCGGTGACGTCGTAGATGCGGATATACAACTCGGGGGTCGTCTCGTTGCTGAAGATCGAGCTGAAGTCGAGCTCGGTGTAGTCGATGCGGAATGAACCCTTTGCGTCGGTGACTGCTACACCGAGTTTGTCATCGAACAGGAGGTCCTTATCGAACGCCCGAACATGCAGGCCTGCGATGGGTCTGCCGGATTCTTCTTCGACTACTGTGCCGATTGCGCGCATCGTCTCATCACTCGTAATGGGTGGCGCGATGCTATGTCCAGGGCCCCCGCGAGCGCAAGCGAGCAACTAAATCCAAAGAAGCGCAAGCGAGTGAGCGTGTCAGGCGGTGCCTGGCGTCTCGGTTGCGATGTCGCGGATGCGGCGGACCAGCGCGGCAAGCCCGTTGCCCCGGGTGGGGCTGAGGTGGCGGAGCAGGTCGAGGTCTGCGAAGAGTCCGTCGATGTCGTAGGTGAGGATTGCCTTCGGCGTGCGTCCGTCGAAGGCTGCGAGCACGATTGCGATCAGGCCACGCACGATCATCGCGTCGCTATCCAGCGTGAAGTACAGGCGCCCGTCCTCGAGCCGGTGGTCGATCCACACCTGGCTCTGACAGCCGCGGACGATGTTTGCATCGACTTTCAAGGCGTCCGCCATCGGCGGTATGCCGCGGCCCAGGTCGATGATGAACTTGTAGCGGTCTTCCCAATCGTCGAAGAACGCGAAGCTCTCGCGGAGTTCGACGAGAGTCGGGACGGCCATCAGAACAGCCCGAGTTCGAGCTGTGCCTCCTCACTCATCATGTCGCGGCTCCATGGCGGATCGAACACGAGGTCGACGTTCACCTCGGTCACATTCGGCACGCGCAGCAGGCGCAGTTTGATCTCGTCGACCAGCACCGGGCCCATGCCGCACCCCGGTGCGGTCAACGTCATGCGGATGTTGATGCGGTGCGCGTCGTTCGCGTCGATTGCGCAGGCGTAAACGAGGCCGAGGTCGACGATGTTCACGGCGATCTCGGGGTCGTAAATGGTCTTCAGCGTGTCGTGCACCTGATCGAGGTTGATGCTGCCGTCGGCGTTCGGTTCGTAGTCCGGCAGTTCCACCTTGAAGCCGAGCGCATCGGCGTCGGCGCCGTCGATACGCGCCATGTTGCCGTTGTAGACGATCGTGTAGGTGCCCCCCAACGATTGCGTCAGCGTGACGAACGTGCCGCCTGGCACCATGACCGGCGTACCGGTGGGCACCAGGCGGGCAGGGCAGTCGCGTTTGACGACGACGAGGCGGCGTTCCATCAGTGTGCGGCCGTTTTGCCTACCGAAAAGCTCTCGCCGCAACCGCATTCGGCTTCGGCGTTGGGATTCTTGAATTTCAGCGACGCGTTGATGCCTTCGCGCACGTAGTCGATCTCGGTTCCACGCACCAGCGGCAGCACATCGGCCGCCACGTATACGCGCACGCCGGGAGCGACCTCGCAGACGAGGTCGGTGTCGGATGCGGTGTCGGTGTAGCCGAGTTCGTACATGTAGCCGGAACAACCGCTTTCGGTGACCGCCAGGCGCAGTGCGTCGCGCCCCGTCGCCAGCAGCTGCCGTCGAATGTGCGCAGCCGCGTCCGGCGTCATCGTGATGACGGACGTCTTCGGGTCGTATGTCTGGATCGTCATGGCTCAGTCTCCGCTGGCATCGTCTGACTACAGAAACGTTCGTACCTTATCGATTCCTGCAATCAGGCGATCTATGTCGCGTTCGGAATTATACAGACACAAGGAAGCACGCACGGTTCCGGGTATGCCGAGTCGTTGCATCAGCGGCATCGCGCAATGGTGTCCGGAACGTACGGCAATCGATTGTTGGTCGAGCAGTGTGCCGACATCCTGCGGATGTCCGCCGTCGAGCAGGAACGACACTACGCCCGTGTGTTCACGCGCGGTGCCGATGATGCGCACACCTTCGAGTTGGCTGAGCCGTGCACGCGCATTGGCCATGATCCTGGCCTCGTAAGCATGCAGCGCATCCGGATCGATGCTGTCGAGATAGTCGATGGCGGCACCGAGGCCGACCGCACCCGCGATGTCCGGCGTGCCGGCTTCGAACTTGTACGGCAAACGGTTGTACGTGGTGCGTTCGATCGTCACCGTCTCGATCATCTCGCCGCCGCCCTGCCACGGCGGCATCGCGTCGAGCAGACGCTCCTTGCCGTACAACACGCCGATGCCGGTCGGACCGAACATCTTGTGTCCTGACAGCGCGTAGAAGTCGCAATCGAGATCGACCACGTCGATGGGCAGGTGCGCGGCTGCCTGCGCGCCGTCGATCAGGACCACGGCTCCCGCGGCGTGGGCAGTCGCGATCATCTGTTTGATCGGATTGATGGTGCCGAGTGCATTCGATACATGGCCGATGGCGACGATCTTCGTGCGTTCGCTCAGCTTGCGCGCATAGTCGTCGAGATCGAGTTCGCCGCGTTCGTTCACGTCGATCGCGCGGACCGTGGCGCCTGTGCGCTGTGCGACGAGTTGCCACGGCACGATGTTGGAGTGGTGCTCCATCACCGAGATCAGGATCTCATCGCCGCTACGCAACGTGCTGGCGCCGTAGCTGTGAGCAACGAGATTGATCGATTCGGTAGTGCCGCGCGTCCAGACGATTTCGTGCAGGTGCGCCGCGCCGACAAACGCCTGTGCCTTGGCGCGCGCGCCCTCGAATGCCGTGGTGGCGCGATCGGCCAGTGCGTGCGCCGCGCGATGCACGTTGGCATTGTCGTGCAGGTAGTAGCTGCGGATCGCGTCGAGCACCGCCGTCGGTTTCTGTGTAGTGGCGGCGCTGTCCAGATACGTGAGCGGTTTGCCAGCCTGTATCTGTGCGAGCAAAGGGAAATCGTCGCGCAGTGCGGCGATGTCGGTGCGGCGCGTTTTCATACGAACAGTCATGCGAACAGCTCCGCGTAGATGTCGAGCACGCCCGCGTCGAGCAACCACGGCGGCATACGTCCGGCCAGGAACGCGCGCGTCAACATCGCTCGTGCGGCCGCTTCGTCCAGCCCACGCGTGCGCAGATAGAACACCTGCGTGGGATCGATCTGCCCCACGGTAGCACCGTGACTGCACTTGACGTCGTTCGCGTAGATCTCGAGTTCAGGCTTCGTGTTGACGCGCGCCTTCTTGTCGAGCAGCAGATTCTTGTTCGTGAGCCTTGCGTCGCTGCGCTGCGCATTCGGGTGGATATGAATGCGGCCGTTGAACGTGAGCTCGCTGCTGCCGGCGGCAATGCCGTGAACGAGCTGGCGGCTGACGGTGTCCACGCCGATGTGTTCGATCACCGTCTGGTGATCGAGCCGGTCGCGCCTGTGTGCTGCACAGGCGAGATCGACGTTCGTGCTCGCGTGATGGCCGACGAGGCGCACGTGGATGTCGTTGCGCCGCGTCGCCGACCCCATCGAATGACCGGTCAGCTCATAGGTGGCTTGTGCTCCTACGTGAACCGACACGAGGTACCAGCACGGCGCCGTCGCTGGCGGCAGGATGCGGGTGTGCTGCAGAAAAGCACTCGGCTCCATGCGGATGTCGACCACCGAATTGGTCGGCCGATCTTCGTTGCGTTGTTCGATGAGGCGCAGCCGGCTGCCGGCGCCGAGTTCGACGCGTACGCGGCTCACTGCGGCAGCACTGGTGCCACCGGTAAAGCGAAGGTCGAGCACGCCGGCGTCTGCACCCGGCGCGATGCGGATGACGAGTCCGTCTTCGAGCAGCGCGGTGTTGAGCAGGGCGAGTGGATATCGTCCCAGGTCGACGTCGGCATTCAACGGCGAACGCAGCGTTTCGACGCTGATACCCGCACGCTCGATGGCAGGCGACGGTTCATCTCCCACGGTGATCGGCAAGGCCCCTTCGAATGAGAAGTGCGCGCGAGCGGAAGAACTCGTTGGGACTTCCACATTCCCGAACGGAGCGGCAAAGAACGTTTGAATCGGCGTGTATTTCCAGGTTTCGAGCTTGCCGGAAGGAATCCCTTCACGCGCGATCTCGGCGATGGAACTGCGTCGCTCGGCAACGATCAGCGGCAGCCGGCTGTCGAGCTGCCGGGAGCGTCTGAGCGCGGAATCGATGAACGGGTGCGACTGCATGACGACATCAATCACGCGGCGTCGGTGATCCAGCCGTAGCCGTGCGCTTCGAGCTTCAGCGCGAGACTATGATCGCCGCTTTTCACTATTTGGCCATCCGCCAGCACATGCACGGTGTCGGGCTTGATGTAGTCGAGCAGGCGTTGATAGTGCGTGACCATCACGATGCCGTTGCCGGCGCTGCGAAATCGATTCACACCGGCAGCCACGGTCTGCAGCGCGTCGATATCGAGGCCGGAATCCGTTTCGTCGAGAATCGCGAGCTTCGGCT
>CAZLDA010000139.1:0-8309 GCA_964557875.1 uncultured Pseudomonadales bacterium
CGAGCGCGTTTCCAAACTGCGATTGCATGCCGAACAGCGACGCCATGAACGAAATGAGGCCGCTGACTGCGGCCAGGAGCGGTTGTTGTAGCTGCGGTGCGAACAGCAGCAGTGCAACGATGATCAGCAGCCCGAACTGTTCGAGGCGTCGATACACGGCGAGTGCGCCGTCCGGCAGGAAGTACTGAACGACGCGCGATCCATCGAGCGGTGGGATGGGAATCAGGTTGAACACCGCAAGCAGCGCGTTGATGAAAATACCGGATGCGAGCATCTGCAGCCACGCCGACGGAGCCTCCGTGCCGGTGCCCTTGCTGACCGCGAAGATCGCCATCAAGCAGAGCGCGATCGCGATGTTGGCGCCCGGCCCCGCGGCGCCCACGAGCGCGGCATCGCGACGCGGTTGATGCAATCGTCGTGTGTCGATCGGTACGGGTTTTGCGCCGCCGAAAATGAACGGCGCGCCGGTCAGCAGTAGCGCCAGCGGCAGCAGAATCGTAAAGAACGGGTCGATGTGCGGAATCGGATTCAGCGTGAGGCGACCGTGCTCGCGCGCCGTCGAGTCGCCGAGCAGATCCGCAGCGTAGCCGTGCGCGGCTTCGTGACTCGTGATCGAGAACACCGCAATCAGGATCACACCGATCAGTGTCAGCGGTTCCATCGCGATCAGCTCGCGGTCGCCGATCGCGATCCGGGCGGCGGAGGCATCGGCACATCTTGCGGCAGCTGGTCGGCGACTTCTTCGCTGATGCCGACTTCGTCGACGAGGAAACGCTTGCGCGCATCGCCCGCGAGGGGTGTTTCATGCATGCGGCCGTTCGAGTCGACGACGATACGATTGCCAAGCGCGGCGCCGATGCGGCCGTCGTCGCGCACCACGTTCAGAGTCAGGCCGAAATTGAACGGACTCCACCCGCGCGTTGCTTCGTGGAAGCGGCTGAAGTCTGCCGCCGCGAGATCATAGATGTTGTAGCGGCAGTCGAGTGGATCGGGCCGCAGCAGCGGCTGCCAGCGGATCGTGAAGGCGCCGTCGTCGTATCGCGCCTCTTCGCCCCATGATGGGTTGGCTACGCGTGCGCCTTCACGAAGGGGCAACGGTTCGACGAACAGCATGGATGCATCGGTGACGTATTGCTCATCTTCGAAGTGCACGATCACCGATCCGTGATTCGGAGGAATGCCGGGTGCCACCATCATGGTTGCCGCGGCACGCCGTGCGTCGAACTCGAGCGAAGTGAGCAGTTCGCACAACGCGCCGTTGGCTGCCCAGCACGTCGCGCCCGTGCCGTGTGCGAGCCACGCCTTTAGGAACTCGTCAGGTGCGTCGCCGGGTAGTGTTGCCGGGTTGCCGCTGCGTACGTGGATGAGCTTGCGGATGTTGTCGAATGGAACGCGGCGACACCACGCGCCGTACAGGTGGGCCAATCCCGCGGGCGACACTTCCGGTTTCGACGACAATCCCAGGCGATCGAGCACTCGTTCCACGAGTCCGGTATCGAGTTGGCTTGGCACGCGTGTGTCTCTTGCTTCGAGGGAGCGGAAGCATAAACGGAAAGCGGCGGCGAGGATCAACCCTCGATGGTTTTCAGCCGGGCGAGTCGTTCGCGCAGAACATCGGGGCTCGCGTGATCTTCGAGCCAGTCCTCGTAGGCGTCGACCACCGCCGAGAACTTCACGTGACGCGTGCTGGTGGTAGCGGGCTGGCCGTGCGAACCCGTTCGTCCTTCGGCACCTTCGTTGCCGGCGGATTGCGCGGGTTGCGAGCCTCGCACGCCTTTGCATCCGGCGCCGCCGCGGCCCCCGGGACCGCCGCGTCCTGCCGTGCCGGCAGCCCCCGGCTCACCGCCCAAATGTGGAGCCGCGGTGCCATACCAGACCGTGATGAGTCCACCCGATCCGCCGTGACCTGCATCGCCGCCGTTGCCGCCGCTCTTGCCGCGCTCGGCCAATCCGAATCCACGCGGTCCGCAGAAGCCGTTGCGTCCGGCCGCGCCCGCGTAGCCTCGTTGGCCGTCGCCACCGGCGCCGCCGTTGGAGGTGATGGTTACGTCGGTGAATTCACCGGCCGCAACATAGGCCGAACCGCCATTGGCGCCATTTTCTCCGGCTGCGCCCGGTCCACGACCGTCGCGACCGTCTGCACCGGAAACGTCTATCACGCCGTTCGAGATGTGCGGCGCGATCACCACGACGTCTCCGGAAGGCACCCAGATGCGGCTGTTGGGTGCGAATACGATCTCATTCGCCACCAGCACGGCGGGACTCGTCAGCAGCACATGGCCTACCACTCGAATTCGTTTTGCGGTGATCACACCGTCGCTCGGCAGTTCGTCCTGCTTCGATGCGTCGAGCACGTGTTCCTCGGCCGCACCTTCGGCGATATGTTCGCCAACGAGATCGATCTGTGAGTCCGACCTGTGTGGCCATGGAATGAGGATCAACAACCACATGACGCTGAGCAGCGCGAGACCGACCGGCCACGGGTGTGCCAGCGCCAGGTCGCGCCAGTGCTCGAGATTCGTCAGTCGGTCCTTGAGGTCCATGTTCGTTTGATGGAGTGGTTGACGGATCAATCGTACGCGCCCCATTTGACCTCTTCTGTCACTGCGTTACCGCGATTGAGCGCACAGATGATCCGCCGAGGCGGCCGCGTATCGCGGTTGCGCCGGTTGCCATATAGTCGAGCGAAGGGGGGCACATGCAGATTCGCTGTACTAAACCGTGGTTGCCGATCGATGCGGCCGCACTCGACGCGCTGCCGGGGCAGTTGGGAATCTTCGAACTCGCCGATGCGACCGGCCGCGTGATTTTCATCGGCCGCGCCGACGCGCGTACTCTGTTCGGGTTGCGCAGCGAAGTGAGTCGGCGGGTGAGCACGATCTCCGAAGCGACGAGATTCCGCTACGAAGTGACCACCGCCTATCACACGCGGTATCTGGAACTGTTGATGGTGCACCAGGCCGATCACGCAGAACTTCCGAAGTACAACGAACCGATGCCGACGCTCGGCAGACTGTCGCCTGGTTGTTGCCGTGATGGCAGCGCCATGAAGAGGACCTGAGTATGAATCTCACGATGACCGCGGAGCAGGACCTCATCGTTTCGATGGTGCACAGGTTCGTGCGAGAGGAAATCGCGCCGCTCGAACTGAATCTCGATCCCGACGCCGACGAATTGCCGCCGGCAGATCGAGATCGACTGGTGGCCAAAGTGAAGGCGATGGGACTGTATGGCCTGGACATTCCGCCCGAGTACGGCGGCCCCGAGATCGATCTGCCGACGCGCACGTTGATCGCCATCGAGATGTCGCAGCATCGCGCGGGGCTTTACGCGCCGTGTTACGGCGTCTTCGGCGGCGCCGGTCTCGCGCAGCTGTTCGAAGCGAACGAGGACCAGAAAACGCGTTATCTGCAACCGATGTTGCGCGGCGAGAAACGCGGCTTTTTCGGCCTGACGGAACCGTCGGGGGGCAGCGATCCGGCGCGCGCAATCCGTACTCGCGCGGTGCGCGACGGCGACGACTGGATCATCAACGGTTCGAAAATCTTCATCTCCGGCGCCGACCGTGCCCACTTCGGTCTGGTATTCGCCCGCACCGATCCAGAAAAGGGTCGCGGCGGCGTGACGTGCTTCATCGTCGATACCGACACGCCCGGCTTCCACGTCAGGCGCATCGTGCACACGCTACGTGCCGCGCGTTATGCAACGGAGCTTTCCTTCGTCGACATGCGAGTGCCGAACGCCAACGTACTCGGCAAGCTGAACGGCGGCTTCGCCATCGCGAACGACCGGTTGTCGCGGCAGCGCATTCCGTATGCCGCGGGCTGCATCGGCGTGGCGATACTCGCGCACGAAATGGCGGTGCAATACGCCGGCCAACGCGAGACGTTCGGCGCGACACTGGCAAGCCGTCAGGCAATCCAGTGGATGCTGGTGGACAACGAGATCGACATCGAGAACGCGCGCTGGCTGACCCTGGCCGCGGCCGACCGAGCCGAACGCGGCGAAGATTTCCGCAAGCAGGCGGCAATGGCGAAACTCGTTGCCACCGAAGGCGCCAGCCGCGTCGTCGACCGCTGCATGCAGATCTACGGCGGCTACGGCGTAACGAAGGATTTCCCGTTCGAACGCTGGTATCGCGAGATGCGCATCCGTCGCATCGGCGAAGGTCCGAGTGAAGTGCAGCGACATATCATCGCTCGCGACATTCTCGGTGCCTCCTTGCGTTAGTGAACTAGTTGTTGTGGTTTGGTGCCGGCTGCCAACCCATCACAGCGAGCAGAACGAAGAATCCAACGACGTACGCCAACGTCACGTGCCAGCCGCTTGTCACCCACCGGCCGACCGACTTCGCTTCCGGGAACAGGTTCGAGAGCGCGACACCGGCGCTCGATCCGAACCAGATCATCGAGCCGCCGAAGCCGACCGTATACGCGAGCATGCCCCAATCGTAACCGCCCTGCTTCAGCGCGAGGGCCGTGAGCGGGATGTTGTCGAAGACCGCGGATATGAAACCGAGGCCCATCGCGCTGTGCCACGACGCAGGCGGCAGTTTTTCGACCGGCATCATCGATGCGATGGTGACGAGAGACAGCAGAAAGATGGTTCCTTTGAACGTCTCGGGCAGCAGCGACCAATCCGGTTTGCGCAGCGCCGCAGTGGCAAGGAGCGCAACCCACACGGCCGCGCCGATCAGCGGGAAGTGATCGAGCACCTCCGGAAATTCGAGGTTCGCGACGACGTTTGCGGTGATTGCGGCGGCGAGAATGATCACGACGATGGCGACGCGGGTCCAGTCGACCGATGCCCCATGCGTCACTTCAGTGCTGATCGGTGAGTAGCGGTTTTGCTGAATGGCCGCGGGGATACCGCAAACGATCAACGCGACACCGGCGGCGACGTAAGCATGGAAGACGTTCAGGGGACTGACGCCGTCGATCCACATCATGGTGGTAGTCGTGTCGCCCACGACACTACCCGAACCGCCCGCGTTCGATGCCGCGACGATGCCGGCCAGATAGCCGATGTGCACTTTGCCGCGAAAGACGACGTTCGCCATAGTGCCGCCGATCAATGCGGCGGCGATGTTGTCGAGGAATGACGACAACACGAAGACGATGACCAGCAGCGCGAATCCGCCTTTCCATTCGCTTGGGAGGAAACGTGGCAATTCCGCTGGAATTCGCGACTCTTCAAAGTGTTTGGAAAGCAGCGCGAACCCCATCAACAGACCGAACAGGTTCGTCAGAATCACCCACTCGTGTTCCAGGTGATGCACGAGCCCGACGAGCCCCGTGCCTGTCTTGAATCCCGTGAAGAACAGTTTGTAGAGAGTCACGACCGCCAGACCGGTCAACGCGACATAGAGTGTCTGATGATGGAACAGCGCAACGCCGGCCAGTGTCATTGCGAATAGCGCGAATTCGATCGGCGCGCCGTATGTCACGGCGCCGATCGCGACGATTCCCGCGAGCAGAAAGAGGCCTCGTTCGCGGGACAGAACCCGCACGACAGAGCTGGACATACTTGGATTCCCCCCAGGGCGTCCATTGCGGACCGGTGGATTATAGGCACGCTTTCGATCGAGCCGCATCAGCCAACGATTCCGCTGGAACGCGTCACCGGGTTAGACTGCCGCGGTTGCCGCTGGAGATCGCGCTATGTATCGGATCCTCGTTGGGGTCGATGGCTCGGAACATGCCGATCGAGCGGCCCAGTTCGCCGTCGACCTTGCAAAACGTATCGACGGTGCAGAACTGCAACTCGTCAATGTCCAGGAACCCCCCGAAGAGTCTCAGACCCACGGCCTCGCGCGTGATGCAATCCGACAGCATCGCGAGACGCTCGCCGTTGCGACAGGTACTTCGGCCAAAGCGATGGCCGCCGCCGCAGGCGTGCCCTGCACGTTCGAGTGGCACTTCGGTGATCCGGCGGAAGTCCTGGTGAACGCGGCGCACAGCATGCAGTGCGCGCTCATCGTAATGGGGTCACGGGGTGCCGGTGCAATCCAGAACCTGCTGCTCGGATCGGCCGCGCAGAAGGCTCTGCATCTCTCGAGTGTGCCGGTGACTCTGGTCAAATGACCGGCGGAGACATGCGTAGCGGATGGACCGTGGCATGAGATAGAGTGCACGGCGACGAACAACTCGAGGGAGAGGCGGGTGATGTTTCGTATCAGGCGCGGGCTCGATTTGCCCATTGCGGGCGAGCCTACGCAGCAGGTCGGTGATCTGAAGCAACCTCGGCGCGTTGCATTGCTGGGCGCGGATTACCCCGGACTGAAACCCACCTTGCACGTCGCTGAAGGCGACCGCGTCAAACGTGGACAGACACTGTTCACCGACAAGAAAAACGAAACCGTACGTTACACCGCGCCGATGTCAGGCACCGTTGCCGCAATCAACCGCGGTGACCGGCGGTCGTTCATCTCATTAGAGATCGCCGTCGACCCGGGTGCACCCGACGAAGTGACCTTTCGCACACATGAAGCTGCGGAACTCGCGACCCTTTCGCGCGAAGAAGTATCCTCGAACCTGCTCGAATCGGGATTGTGGACCGCGTTGCGCGCGCGGCCGTATGACAAGGTTCCCGACCCGAAGACGGTTCCGCATGCGATCTTCGTCAACGCGATGGACACCAATCCGCTGGCAGCGAATCCCGACGTCGTGATGGCAGGTCGGGACTACGCGTTCAGAAACGGCGTGATGGCGCTGACGCGTTTGACCGATGGCCTGGTGTACATCTGCCGCGCGCGCGGCAGCACTGCGCCCCGGATAGCGGACGTTGATCGCGCGTCCGAGCACGAGTTCCACGGCCCACATCCTTCGGGACTCGTCGGTACGCACATCCATCTGCTCGATCCGGTCGGGGCGAACAAGACCGTGTGGCACCTGAACTACCAGGACGCCATTGCGATAGGCGAGTTGTTCACGACGGGCAAGCTCGATTCGACCCGTGTGATCTCGCTTGCCGGGCCGCAAGTCCGCTCGCCGCGACTGATTCGCACTTGCCTCGGTGCTGCCAGCGAGGATCTCACCCGCGGCGAGTTGTTCGACGGCGAAAACCGCATCGTCTCCGGATCGGCTTTGCATGGCGCAGTTTGTGACGGGCACGTCGCCTACCTCGGCCGCTATTCGCTGCAGATCACGGTGTTGCGGGAAGGCCGCGAGCGCCACCTGCTGCGATATGTCCAACCGGGCCGCGAGATGCACAGCGTAACGAACCTGGTGACGGGCAAGTTCCGGCCCGGCCATCGTTTTCGATTCACCACCACCACGAACGGCAGCGCGCGCGCGATGGTTCCCATCGGCACGTACGAAGAGGTGATGCCGCTCGATATCCAGCCGACGTTCCTGCTGCGCTATCTGATCGTTGGCGACACCGATCGCGCGGTACAGCTGGGCGCGCTCGAACTGGGTGAGGAAGATCTCGCGTTGTGCACCTACGTTTGCCCCGGAAAGTATGAGTACGGACCCATCCTGCGCGACGTGCTGACCCGAATCGAAGTCGAGGGTTGAGCATGTCTCTGCGCAGTTACATCGACACGAACATCGCGCCGCATTTTCGCAAAGGCGGCCGCTACGAGCGGTTCTACACGTTCTACGAAATGTTCGACACGATGCTGTACAGCCCACCGAACGTCACACACGGTGAAACGCACGTCCGCGACGCGGTCGATCTGAAGCGAATCATGATGACCGTGTGGTTTTGTGCGTGGCCGGCAATGCTGTTCGGGATCTGGAACGTCGGCCTGCAGGCAAACACGTTGATTGCCGCGGGTTCTGGAGCAGAACCGATTCCCGGCTGGCGCACTGATGTCGTGGCCGCGCTCACCGGGTTCGATCCGGCGAGTTTCTCTGCGAATTTCCTGCACGGCCTCGTGTATTACCTGCCGATTGTGGTCGTAACGTATCTCGGCGGGTTCCTGTGGGAAGGCTTGTTCGCATGGAAGCGCGGTCACGAAATCAACGAGGGTTTCTTCGTAACCGGCATTCTGTTCTCGCTGACGTTGCCGCCAACGATTCCGTTATGGCTCGTCTTCTTCGGCATTACGTTCGGTGTAGTCATCGGCAAGGAAGTGTTCGGCGGCACTGGAAAGAACTTTCTCAATCCCGCGCTGGTTGGGCGGGTCTTTCTGTTCTTTGCCTATCCCGCATACATGACCGGCGATACGGTGTGGACCGCCGTCGACAACTACACGGGCGCTACGGCGCTTGCGACTGCGAAAGGCGCAGATCTCGCCGTCGGCAGCGTCGCGGCGCTCGAGCAGGCGGGCATCCAATGGAAGGATACGTTCTTCGGCACCATCC
>CAZLDA010000140.1:0-8307 GCA_964557875.1 uncultured Pseudomonadales bacterium
GATCGTGTTCGTGTTCGAGGGCCAGGACCGGTTCACGATGCGGATCGACGCCGCGTCTACCATCACACCGTCAACGTTGATCGCTCCGAGCCCCTGCTTCAACGCATCGGCGTAGGCGGCCTTCTGTTTGCGCGCCGAAGCAATGGCTTCGGCCGCGGGCGAGAACACCTGTTGGGCGATCTCCACCTGGCTCGGATGAATCGCCCATTTGCCCACCATGCCGAGCGCGTGCGCACGTTCCGCTTCGCGCCGGTAACTTTCCGGATTGCGGAAGTTCGCGTAGGGACCGTCGACCGGATCGATGCCGTTTGCGCGACAGGCGATCGTCATCTTGTAGCGCGGGTAGTGCCAGACGTCGCCGGGGTAGGGGCCCGATTCGCCGACCGACATTACCTGCATCTGCTGGCTGGCGGAGTAATCGCCCATGCCGAAGATCAGACACTCGAGCCGGTCCGAACAGGCCGCAATCTCGTCGACGTTCATCATGCCTTCCACTTCTTCGATGAGGCACTCGATGCCGATGCGGCGTTCCAGTCCCAGCTTACTCTCGAGCTGATCGAGCAGCAGGTGCACGAACATCACGTCGTGCGCGCTCTTGGCTTTCGTCAGCATGATGGTGTCGAGTTTTGCGCCCGCGCCCGTCACCACTTCGATGATGTCGTCGTGGCACCACTGCGTTTCAACGTCGTTGATGCGCACGCACACCGTGCGCGGCTTCCAGTCGAGCGAATTGATCGCGTCCACGATCATGCCGCGCGCGGCGGGCTTGGCACTCGGTGCCACGGCGTCTTCGAGATCGAGGAAGACATGGTCGAGATCGAGCGCCGCCGACTTCTCCATCATCTTTCGGCTGCTGCCCGGCACCGACAACTGGCAGCGGCGGGCGCGGCGCACTTTACTGACACGAGCTCGAGAGGTCATGAAATGGCTCCATTGCGTTTCATCGTTTCTATTTCGGAGGCGGAATACCCGAGGTCCGCGAGGATCTGCGACGTGTGCTCGCCCAACAGCGGTGCCCGGGTGCGCACGCCCCCGGGCGTTGCGGTCATCTTGATCGGCGTGCCGGCGACGCTTACGGCACGTTCGATGCCGGGGTGCTCGATGCTCGCCAGCATGCCGCGCGCGCGAACGTGTGGATCCGCGAAAATATCGGCTACGTCGTGCACCGGACCGAACGGCACCTGGCCGCCGAGGCTCGCCTTCACCTGTGCCTTCGTTTGAGTCTGCGTCCACGCGGAGATCAAGGCGACCACCTCCGCGTTGTGCGCAACGCGCGCTTCGTTGGTGCGCCACTGCGCGTGATCGACCAGATCGTTGCGGCCCATCGCGCGAGCGAGCGGCGGCCAGAACTGGTCCATCGGGCACGCGATCGCCACCAGGCCATCGCGTACCGGAAACAAGCCGAACGGACAAAGCAGCGGGTGGCCGTTGCCTTCGGGGCCGGGAATCTGGTCGGTGTAGGAATACTGATAAATGATCCTTTCGCAGAACGCGAGAATGGCGTCGTACATGGCAACGTCGACGAACTGCCCCTCACCGGTCTTGTTGGCGCGGTATACCGCGGCCATCAAACCGAACGCGGTGAGCGCAGCGGGAAGGGTATCGCCCACGCCGGGTCCGATCTTCGTCGGCGAGCCCTTCGGTCCGGTGATTCCCATCATGCCGCCCATGGCCTGCGCGACCACGTCGTAGGCGGGCCAGTCCACGTAGGGGCTTTCGCCGGTGCGGGGATCGCCGAAACCGCGGATCGCCGCATAAACGAGCTTCGGGTTGATCTCGTGCAGTGACTCGTAACCGAGCCCGAGTTTGTCCATTACGCCGGCACGATAGTTTTCGACGAGTACGTCGGCAGAACGAACCAGCCGGCGGATCGCCTCCTTGCCCTCGGCACTCTTCAGATCGATGCCGATGGACCGCTTGCCGCGATTGATGCTCTGGAAATAGGCGCCATACGGCGTATGGCGGCCGGACTCTGGCGGGAAAGGTCCCATCCGGCGCGTACCGTCGCCGGCGACGGGTTCCACCTTGATGACGTCCGCCCCCTGATCCGCCAGCAGCATCGTGCAGAACGGGCCGGCCAGCATCATCGTCAGGTCGATGACCTTGAGACCTTCCAGCGCGCCCGGCATGTCAGTGAGAGCTCGACATGACGCGTCAGCGCGCGAAGTGGCTGCGGCGTTTTATCAGCACCCGCCGCTCGCCTTCGAATACGACCTCGTCCTTCTGGTTCACACCCCAGTGCTTGAACGTGACGATGCCGGCGTCGGGCCGTTCGGCATCCGTCTTCGCCAACACTTCCGTAAAGGCGTAAAGGGTGTCGCCGTGGAACACCGGGGATTTGAGCCGGATCTTGTCGAGCGAGAGTTCTGCCAGCGCGTTTTCGCCGGTGTCCTGCATCGACATGCCCACGACCATGGCAATGGTGACGCCGCCGAACTGCAGGCGCCGCGTCCAGCCGCGTCCACCCATGCCGGAGCGTTGCATCACGTCTTCGTTGAAATGGCCTTCGGCCGTGTTCAGCACCATCAACGTGATGCCGACGTTGTCCTGTTCGCACATCGTCTTGCCGCGCGCGTGGCGCATCACGTCACCCGGCACGAAGTCTTCGAAGTAGTTGTGCGATCCGGTGAGGCCTGCGGTCGGTGCGCTCATGTCGTGGCACTCCGTCGTCGCACGAGGTTGGTTCTGTTGAACTCGATGACGGTTTCGCCGCGCTGATTGGTGCCGGTGGTGTGCCAGGTGACGATTCCGAAGCCCTGTTGACCCTTCGACTCGCGTGCGTTCAGCACGACGCTGCGTGCGATGAGCGTGTCGCCCACATAGACGGGCTTCAGGAAATTGCACTGATCGACGCCGAGGAACGGTCCACCGCCTTCGGAGAGATCTTCCACGCTCATGCCGAACACCGTGTTGAATACGAGCATCGGATTGACCACCGTCTGCGGATGGCCGAGTGCCTGCGCGTACGGCTCGTTGAAGTACAGCGGACAGAACGACAGCGTCGCCGTCGTGAACGCCGCGTTGTCGCCGGATGTGATCGTGCGGCCCCAGTGGTGCTCGAACACGCGCCCCTCGGTCATGTCCTCGAAGCGATTCCCCTTGGCGTTGAGCTTTGCCCGGGCGCGGAAGTCCGGCTCGCTCATGCGGCACCTCGGATCAGTTTCCAGAAGCCGTCGAGATTCGTTTCATGTTCGAGATTGCGGCACGTTTCCACCAGCTGGGCCGCACTGTTGCCGCCGAGCACGGGATCCACCAGCGCGTGAAACTTGCGGATCAGCTTGGTCCATTGCGCGTCGAGATCGGTGAGCGGAATGCCGACGTTGGTTGCTGTTTCGTATGTGCGATCGCCTACGCCGATGCGCACGCGCGTTTCGGGGCGTGCGTCGGGCCATGCGACGACGCGCACACGGTCGCGCAGTGCAACGAGCGCCGGCTCGTTCGGCAGAGCATCGGTATAGGTGTCGATGCCGGAGGTGTCTCGGCCGCTCAACGCCATTGCCGCGGTCAGCCGCAGGCTGAACTTGGTTTCGAGTCCGGTGCGCGGCGCCTGGATGTTGCAAACGCCGAAGTGACCCTCGTTCACCGTGATCTCCACGTCGCGCACGTCGTCTGCGGAGATGCGATGCGTTTCTACCAGCTCGCGTATTGCTTCGATCGACGAGTGCGTCATGTAACAAGCGGCGTGATATTTGAAGCAGACACCCGGAAGGTAGCTGTCGTCGATCAACGCGCGATTGAATCGTTCGGGCGAGGCACTGCGGCCCTGGGTGGCGGCAAAACCCTGCGGCGTTTCCAGTATGTCGTTGCGGCTCGTGAAGCCGCGCGCCGCAAGACGCGCCGCCTGCACACCCACCGCCGCGGCATGACCGGCGTGCAACGGTTTGCACATGGTGCCGAACTGCGATTTGAGGCCGGCCGCTTGAGTGCCCGCGATTCCGAGCGCACGCGCGGTTGCTTCCGCATCGAGGCCGAGCAGGTTCGCGGCAGCGGCCGCTGCGCCGAAGCTGCCGAGCGTTCCGGTTGCATGCCATCCTTCCGCGTAGTGCGACGCGCCAAGATAGCGTCCGATGATGCATTCCGTGTCTACGCCGGCCGCGAAGGCCGCCAGCAGGTCCTTCGCCCCTTTGTGATGATGTTCAGCGAGCGCGAGTGCCGCGGGTGCAACCGGCACGGTAGGGTGACCGTTCATTGCCATGTGTACGTCGTCGTAGTCGTGCGCATGGCCGGCGGCGCCGTTGATCAATGCCGCTTGTTCGACGTTGCCGCGTCGCCCGCGTCCGATCAGCACCGCCTGGGGATTGCCGCCGAGTTCTTCGGCGTCGGCGTTCAGGATTTCCGCCAGCGGTTCTCGCGCGCCGGCGAGCGTCACGCCGATGAAGTCGAGCAGGCATTGTTTGGCAACCGTCTGTGCGGCCGCGGGGAGGTCGTCCCATCGCGTCGCGGAAATACGTTCTGAGAGAGCCTGGGTCAGGCCCGTGGCGGCGTTCATCTGGAGTCTCCCGGTGACGGCGGAACGCTAAACCAATTCGACAGCGGGGGAAAGGCGGCGGGGTTGCGCGTTCTCGTTTCGAAGATTCGGCATGTCCGAACCGGATCTCGAAGCGCCCTCAGCGCCAAGCTGGGCCGGCTGAGCCGGTTCCAATTTGGACGCACCTGGAGGACGATCGCACTCATGATCAGGTGCATGACACGGTTCCTGCTCTTTGCGACGCTCGTCGGGTGCGGCACTGCGCCCACGCTGCACGAGAACCGCGTCGCTTCCCCTCTGTTGGATGGTCAGGAGCTGTTTGGAGAAACCATTCCGGCAGCGCAAGAGGTAGACATTCTCGGCGTGTCTCCGGAGATGGCGCAGTTCGTCTCGGCCAATGGTCGAACTACGGCTGTCGACTGGTTGCGCATGAAGCGTTTGATCAACGGTATGGCCGACGCCGGATACCTGGATCTGAAGTACGAGGCGACCCAGACGTACACCGCGGCGGAAGTGTTCCACACCCGAACCGGCAACTGCCTGTCGTTCACCAATCTGTTCGTCGCGCTCGCGCGCGAGTCGCGGCTCGACGCGCGGTTCCAAGTCGTCGACGTACCGCCCATTTGGGACTCGGCCGACGGATGGGTGATGTTGAACAGCCACATCAACGTGATCATTCAGGACGTACGCCTGGGCTCGGCGGTGAGCCGCGACTACATCATGGATTTCAACACGCCGGAGTACGACGGCACGTGGCCGCGCCGTATCGTGTCCGACCGGGTCGCGTTTGCGCTGTTCTATAACAACCGCGCCGTCGAGGCGATGCGCGCGGGCGACCTGCGCCTTGCGTTTGCGAACTTCAAGCTGGCCATCTCCAAGAGTTCGGTCGTGCCGGCGGCATGGGTGAATCTCGGCGCGCTTTATTCGCGCCAGCGTCACTACGAATCGGCGCTCGCGGCATATGAACACGCGTTGCGGATCAATCCCAACGAAAAATCTGCGTTGACGAACCTCGCGCGTTTGAACGACGAGATGGGTAACACCGAGCTTGCAGAGTCGTATCGCAGCCGGATTCGACGCCACGAACGGATCAACCCCTACTATCACTACGCGTTGGCCGACTCGGCGTACAAGTCGGGCGACTACTCGCGTGCACTGGGGGAAATCGAGAAAGCCATCTCGCTGAAGCGCGACGATCATCGCTTCTACTTTCTCGAGGGGCTGGTGCACTACCGGCAGGGCGACGTCGACGGCGCTCGCTCGTCGCTCGCAATCGCCGAACGCATCAGCACCGAAGTCGCCGACAAGAAGCGCTACGCCGACAAGCTGGCACTACTCGGCCTGAAGAACGGCTAGTCCGCTTGCTTGCCCGGGAGTGCGCGGTACGCGAAGCTAGGCGCATGCGCTCGCCAATCGTCATGTGTGTCGCTCTTCTCGCATCGGTCTCTGTGCCGCTCTGCGGAGTCGTTTGGGCAGAAGGACCCGACATTCGCAAACTGATGACTCCCGAAGAGTTCGAGGCGGCCGGCCTCGACAAGCTGAGTCCCGCGGAAATCGAGGCGCTCAACCGTTGGGTGGTTCGTTACACCGCGCACGAAGCGCCGGAAGTGCGCCGACAGGATGTGGTCGTGAAGGCGGAAGCGGTAAAAGCGGACAAGGCCGGCATCAAAACCCGCATCGCCGGTGAGTTCACGGGCTGGGACGGTGACACGGTTTTCCGCCTGCAGAACGGCCAGATCTGGAAGCAGCGGCTCGAAGGACGCTGGCACTACCGCGCCGACTCACCCGAAGTGGAGTTGCACAAGAACCTGATGGGCTTCTGGGTGCTGAAGGTGGTGGAAACCGGCAAATCCATCGGCGTGAAGCGTCTGCAATGACGCGGTTTGGCGTTGCGGAACGGCAAGCACTGATCGGACAAACGCGCGATCTGCTCAGGCAAAGTCGTGTGAACGACGCAGAGCAGGTGCTTCTGGGAGCCCTAGCGCACGACCGCGACAATGTGGATCTGTTGGAACTGATCGCGGAATTCTACGAACAGCTGCAGCGTCCCGAAGACGTCGTGCGCGTGCTGAACCGTTGTATCGAAGTTGAACCGAACCGCTCACATGTCTATTTCGCGCTGGCTCAGGCGCTCGAACGCCTCGGCAGGTTGCAGGAAGTCGTCAGCGTGTATGCGCGGTTGTGCATGCTGCAACCGGACCTCGCATCTGCACATTTCAATCGTGGCTTCTATCTGCGTCGAGTCGGCCGTGCCGATGAAGCGGCCGATGCGTATCGAGCGGCGATCGATCTGGGAATCGACGGCGCCGCGGACGCATGGAGCAACCTCGGCATGGTGCTGGGTGACCTCGAGCGCCACGACGAGGCTCGCGCTGCTTTCGCGCGCGCGCTCGAGATCGATCCGAATTGGGTTGCGGCACATTACAACCTCGGTTTGCTGCACGAAGAATTCGGTGAGCGTGCCGCGGCGCTCGAGTGCTTCGAACGGGTGCTTGCGATCGATCCCGATCATCACGATGCGTTTGCGAGGATCGTTCACGCGAGCGTCGGGCAGGGCGACGACGCCGCGCTCGCCGATCGTGTGCGGCTGCGCCTTCAAAGGACAGACGTGGAACCTGTCGCGCGTGAGGCGTTGTCGTTCGCGTTCGGATCGGCGCTCGAGGCGTGCGGTCGTTACGACGACGCGTTCGATGCATACGCCGCCGGCAATGCGATCGCACGCAGCCGCGTGCCGTCCTACGATCGCGCCGGATGCGAGCGCGAACTTGCCGCACTCGCAACGCGGTTCGGCGCGCAGTGGCTGGCTGAACCACATAGCGTTTCTGCGGCGCCGCTCGTGTTCGTCTGCGGCATGTGGCGCAGCGGCACCACGCTTCTCGAACGTATGCTCGGCGCGCATCCCGAACTCACGCCGGGCGGCGAGATCGCCTACTTCACGCCGCACACGGTAGACCAAGCCATCGGTTCAGTGAGCGCAGAGGCTGCGGAAGCGCAGCTCAGATCGTTGGGGCAGGGCTACGTCGCGCTGCTCGAGCGGCGTTTTCCGGGACAGCGCGTAATCGACAAGCGGCCGGATACGTGGCGCTACCTGGGATTGCTGCACGGTCTGTTCCCCGAAGCGAAATTCATCGTCGTGCAGCGCGACCCGATCGATACGTGTATTTCGATCTTCTCGCAGCATCTCGATGCGGAGCAGCTTCCCTACGCGACGGATCTCGGCGACACCGCGCACCACCTGCGCGGCTGCCGTGAGTTGGTGCGCTACTGGAAAACGCTGTTCCCCAACCAGATCCTGGAGGTGCAATACGAGGATCTCGTCGACCGGCCCGAAGCAACGCTAGAAGCGGTCTGCCGGTTTCTCGGGCTCGCATGGGATCCTGGCATGCTGGAATTCGCCGCGCAGCGCAGCCGCGTGCGGACCGCGAGCGTGTGGCAGGTGCGCGAACCGGTGCATTCCCGCTCCATCGGTCGCTGGCGGAACTTTCGCAGCCAAGTTCGCGCCATAACGGAGGTGTTAGGACTGGAGGATCGCGTATGAGCGCCAGCGGGCAGGATGCGCGCGTGCGCGGCACGATCGACGAAGTGCTGACGCTGCTGCAGCGAGGGCAGGCGCCGCAGGCGCTGGAAATGATCGAGAACGCCTGCCTCGCGACGCCAGGCAATCTCGATCTGATGTTGCACCGCGGGCTCGCGCTCAGAGTGATGGGTCGCTTTCCGGAGGCGCTGCGCGCGCTCGATGAAGCGCTTGCAGCCGATCCCTACTTTTTTCTTGCGCTCATGTCGAAGGCGGCCGTGCTGGAGAGAATGGCCAGGCCGCGACAAGCGGCGCGGGTCTATAA
>CAZLDA010000141.1:0-8305 GCA_964557875.1 uncultured Pseudomonadales bacterium
TACCGGGAACCCTCTCCGCTGGACTCGATCGCCGATCTCGTCGTACATCGCGAAATCGGTCCGACCCTGAGCTTCGCCGTCGGCATCAATTAACCTCGGAATCGCTAGCGCTGGGATGCGACCAGCGCTTCGGCAAATCGCTCGAGGTCCGATAGCGAATTACAGCGCGAAACGCGAAAGCAGTACGGCGCGAAACGCGGCATCTCGGAATCGCCCTCACCCCAGTTCTCGCGCGGCTCCGGATTCAGCCACAGTACGCGTTTGGCGCGCTGGGAGATCGCCTTCAGCCGATCGACGTGCGGTTCGTAGTAGTTGTTGCGCGCATCGCCGAGGATGATCACCGTCGAGCGGTGATCGACGTCGTTCAGCGCGAGCTCGCGGAAGTCGAGGAACGCGCGACCGTAATCGGTGTTGCCTTTACCCCAGTCGAACAGCGCTTCTTCGATCGCCGCCTCGATCGGCTTGTCGCGAAACTGGGCGCTGACCTCGCCGAGGCGATTCGAAAACGCGAACGTGCGCACGCTCGGCAGTACGTCGCTGAGCCCGTACAAGAGATACAAAAGGAAGCGCGCGACGCGGCTGACCGACCCGCTGACGTCGCACAACACGAACACGGTTGCTTTCTCGCGGCGCTGACGTCGCCACTTGAGACGGAACAACGCTTCGTCGAACGCGATGTTCGCGCGCAGCGTCTGTTTGATGTCGAGCTGGCCGCGGCGCGCTCTGCGTCGCTTCCGGCGATGGTCGCGGGCGAGTTGTTCGGCCAGCTTCTCGATGACGCGACGCAGTTCAGCGCGATATTCGTTGGGAATCTGCGTGAGGTTCGCGGCGAGCGCGGCTTCCAGTATGGCGCGCTTGCCCGTTGCATCCACCGTCAGGCGGTACTGCGTGTCCACGTATTGCTGCACTTCCTGCCTGATGTATTGCCGCAGGTAACGCAGCACGCCGACCACCGCGCCGTCGAGTTCGTCGGGCGGCGACGTCAGCAGTTGTTCGATTTCGCGGCCGCCGAGCGCATCGGCGATGCGCCCCACGAGCGTCGCCTTGTCGCGCAGCGACTGCATCGAGCCGATGTCCGCGTCGAGCGCCGCGCGCTCCACCGCGAGCGCCAGTGCAGCGCGATCGTTGTGCATGATTCCGCCGACGACTTCGCGCGTCGATTGCGTCAGATGCGGGCCTACCTGATTCAACGCCGCTTCGCGGTCGATGCCGCGGAAGAAACTCTGTTTGGCAGGCGTGCGGAATGCGAGCTGTTCGAAGAATCGCGCGAAGCACTCGGCAAATCGCGCCTTCTCTTCGCGCGTTTTGGCCAGCGTCAACTCGAGTGCATCGCGCAGCAGATTCGGGTCGGCGAGGCCGACGCAGTTCACCACCGCCAATGCATCGAGCGTTTCCGCCGGCGAAACGCGCAGTTCCGCGCGGCGCAGCGCTGCTACGAATCGAGCGAGGGTGACGTCCATGGCGGGGCATTATAGGGGCCGCGCACCGGAAGCAGGCTAAAAACAAACCGGGGCAGCCATGGCTGCCCCGCTTCGCACCGCGAACGTCGCTACGCAGTCTGGTCGTATTCCAACGGTTTCTCGAGTTCGCGCCAATCGATGTCGCCATCGGTGGTGAGATTCTCGAAGTCCATCACGCCCATCTCTTCGAACTTGGGTCGAATACGATCGGTCAGCAGGCCGATGCGCTTCAGGTTCGGAATGATTCGTGCGTACAACAGATTCAGAAAGTCGGCGTTGAGTCCGCGTTCGACGAGCACTTTGCGCGACTGGTCCACGTCCCACCCGAAGTAGCGGAATACGTCGGTGCCGATGAGGCGGTCGCGGCTCACGATGCACGCTTCATAGGCGAATTGCGCGCGATCCTCGCGCTCTTCCTGCGACAACGT
The DNA here is from genome assembly GCA_964557875.1 of uncultured Pseudomonadales bacterium. Classification (GTDB taxonomy): domain Bacteria; phylum Pseudomonadota; class Gammaproteobacteria; order Pseudomonadales; family Azotimanducaceae; genus DATJGR01. The sequence goes on from CAZLDA010000141.1 coordinate 1,889, forward strand.
CTTCACGAACTCTTCGAGATAGTTGACGCCGAAGGTGACGTGACGGGCCTCGTCGCGGATGACCAGATACAGCAGTTCCTTCAGCACCGGGTCCTGCGTGTCGTCTTTGGCCGAGTGGAATGCGGCGAGCGCGAGCCCCTCGAGGATGATCTGCATGCCGATGAACTTCAGGTCCCAACGCGGATCGGTGAGGATCTTGTCGAGCAGATCCTTCAAGCCGCGGTTGACCGGATAACTCAAACCCATCTTGCGCTGCAGATAGCGGTTGAACACTTCGACGTGGCGCGCCTCGTCAAACGTCTGCGAGGCGGCGTACATCTTTGCGTTGAAGCTCGGCGCGCACGAGACGAGTTGCGACGCGACGAGCAATGCCCCCTGCTCTCCGTGCAGGAACTGCGACAACGACCAGGCCTGATCGTGACGGGCAAACTCGAGCTTGCGCTCGTCGGTCATCGAGTCCCAGGGTGCGTAGCCGATCCACGGCGAACCATCGATGATTTCGCGCTTGCGGGCTTCCGGCAGCGGTGGCGCCGCGTGCCAGTCCGGCGTGCGATCCCAATGCACGTCGAGGCTCGCATTCCAGTTCAGCTGCTTGCCGAGCTCGTACAGCTTGTTGATGCGGTCGTCTGCGACGCGATAGTCCCAGTTATAGGTACCTGTCAGCGGGGTATTGAAGATCTCTGCGACGTGGTTGACCTGGGCTTCAGTCATCTCGTCGGCGGGGGCTTGCTCGGCTTCGAAGAAGCGTACTTTGCGGGGGGCGGCGTCCAGATACGTGATGGTCATGCAGGTTTACCTCCTCGGGGTGCCGTCATGTTACGGACGGTAACGTTGCGGGAAAGGTTCATTCTTGACTTTGAATGATCATTTTCGGACAGTCTGTCGGTCCTATGCAGCCGAACACGAAGTCGTTGCGCCGCCACCCCAATCTCGATTTGCCGGCCGTCCCCACGCGAACCGTGAAGGCTACGCTGGAGGCAGGTCGGCGTGTTGGCATTCCAGCGGAGGTATTGCTGGCAAACACGGGGCTTCGCGGCGACGCGATGCTGGCGCCGGCAGCGCGCGTCTCCTATAGGGCGATGCTGCAACTCCAGCGCAACTTGATCGCCCAGCCCTTGCCTGACGACTTCGCCTTCGCGAGTCCGCCGTTCTCGGTGTCGTCCTATGGGATGCTCGGGTACGCGATGATGTCGTGCGCGACGCTGAATCAGGCCATCCAGATCGCGCTGAAGTACTACCGCACCGCCGGGCCGTTGTTCGATCTGACGTTCGAGTTCGAGGCGGACGCGCTGGTGATCGGTGCAGATAACGTGTTCGGCCTCGAAGACAAGCTGCTGACGCTCGTCACCGAGGAAGTATTCACGACCTTCCCGCAGCTCCTCGATTTACTCGTTGGCGATCATGTGAGACCGCGAGAGGTCGACCTGAACTATCCCGCACCACGGCACCGGCACCTCTATGCAACGAGGTTCGAATGTCCCGTTGTGTTCGATGCGCCTCGTACCCGGTTCGTACTCGATGCGGAGGCACTCGCGCTGCCGCTGTTGCACCCCGACGCGGACTCTGCGGTGATGTTCGAACGTTCGTGTCGTGAAATGCTGGCCGAGATCGAGCGTCACGAGAGCCTCGCTAACGAGTTACGACACCTGTTGCTGTCGTCGCCCGGCAAGCTGCCGGACGCAGCTGCCGCGGCCGCGAAGCTGCGTCTTGGCGAACGCACCTTACGTCGCCGCCTCGCCGACGAAGGCACGACATTTCAAACCATCCTGGATGAGGTGCGCTGTCATATCGCCACCGACTATCTCGTGAGCACGCACCTGTCGACCCAAGAAATCGCTGAGTTGCTCGGATTCAGCGAAGCCACGAACTTCAGACGCGCGTTCATGCGCTGGACGCAGCGTTCGCCCACCAGTTACCGCAAGCCCACCAGCTCTTACAAGAAGCGGTGACGCAATGATCCACGGCTTCGACGGCAACCTTCGATCGCAACGACCCTTGCGGGAGTTGGCGACAGCGTTCGAACTCACCGGATTCGATTTGCAGATCGCCCGTGGGGCGTTGCAGTCGGGCGAAGTGGGGCTCACGGTTGAAGCGACGACCTCGCCGTCTGAAGGCATAGCGCTGGTCGGCAAGATCGATGACGCGTGTCTCGACCCGGACGCCGTGCTGCGTCGACTCGCGCTTGCGATGGAAGCGGACGGTGTTGCATTTACACTGCGATTGTTGACCGCCGATGGCGTTGCACGGGTCACCTATGAATCAGATCGTTGAATTGCCCGTAGAAGCGTCGCAGGCGTTGCAACGTCTGCGGCCGCAGTGGCGCGTCGACGGTGTGAGCAACATCGAGTTGCTCGGTGGTGGGTATACGAACGACAACTACGCGGTGACGTATCGTGACGCAGACTATGTGCTGCGACTCGCGCGGCGTTCGCCCCTCGCCATAGACCGCTCGTTCGAGAAACGCCTGCTGTCGGGCCCCATCGCGCTTCTTACCGCACCACTTGTCGCGTACGTGCTGCCTGAAGGACACATGTTGACGCGCCGCGTGGCAGGTCCGTTGCTGGTCGACACTCGCCCCACCAGCACGGCATTGGCGCAATTCCTCGCTCGCCTGCACTTGCGCATGCCACCGCTGGGACGCCGCTACGATCTGGTTCAGACCATCGGGCGCGACTTGCGTGTGGCCGCGCAGCTCGGTGAAAACCCGCCTGCATGGTTCGCAAAGGAACACGAGTCCCTGACGCGCGCGGCGTTGCAGATCCGTCCGTGCCACAACGACCTCAATCCGTGGAACGTCATCGTCAGTGCATCGGATCCTACTCGGTGGTGCACGCTCGACTGGGAAATGGCCGGCGACAACGATCCATTGTTCGATCTGATCTGCCTCAGCGAAGGGCTCGGCTGGTCGCTCGAAGAAACCGACAAGCTCATGGACGAGTACCTGGAGTTGATCGAATCGGCCCGTGTGCCAACGACCCCACAACGCCGCACCATCCGCAAGGCGTATTTTCTGCGCGAGTACGCGTGGGCCTTGGCGCAACTGGCGTCGGGCAATCGCCGAGCCGAGATCGAAGCACAACTGGCGCGCAGTGCCGAAGCGCTGAAAGAGATCAGCGGCTGAGCCAGCCCTCGATCACGGCGGCGGCGCGCGCGAGCCGTTCCTCCCGGGTTCCGCTCACCTCGAGATAGTCGACGCCGAGTGAGTCGAGTAACTCCCCATAGCGCGCGTGCAAAGCAGGGCGATCGTTCGGATGCTCGCGCAACGGGTCCGGCGCCCAGGGAATGTCCGGCGTCGGCAACAGGTAGCAGCGGCGTTCTCTCGCGAGTTGTTCCGCCAGCGTTGCATCGACCCACGGATGCGTGCCGCCGTACCGCACTTCCCACCACACCTTGATCACGACGAGATCGGTATCGGCGATCAATAGCGATTGAGCGGCTCTTGCGGCCGCTTCCGCAGCGTACTGACCCTTCGCAATCGCGAGTACGTCGGCCTGATCGTACGACGCACGAGCAGCGAGATACGTGCGCGAAAACTCCGGGACGCACGCCGTATCGAAACGCCGCGCCAGTCCGTCCGCGAGCGTCGTTTTGCCGGAGCATTCCGCGCCGACCACCGCGACCGTCAGGCGGGCGCTGTTCGTAACATCGATTGCCGCCATGCCCACCACCCCGCGAACGCCATTCCGATATAAACGCAATAAAGCAGCGCGTACATCTCGAGACCTTTGTACAGGTAGATGCCGGTCGCGACGACGTCGACGATCAGCCAGATAATCCAGTTCTCGATGTACTTGCGCGCCTGCAACCACATCGCGGCGAAACTGGCCGTTGTGGTCGCACTGTCCCAGTAGGGCACTGCCGCGTCGGTGTGATTGGTGAGCACCCAACCGAGGGTCGCAGTGGCGACGGCGACCAGCGCGATCAGAGCGACGAGCATGCGAGGCGGCGTGTTGCCGACGGGAACGTCGGACGATTCGGCGGGTCGATCAGCGAATGCCCAGTAGTACCAACCGTACGCATTCATCGCGACATAGAAGACATGCAGTGCGAGATCAGCGTAGAGATGCGCCCTGAGAAATACGACGATCGATACGAGCGAATAGACCAGGCCGATCGGCCAGTTCCAGATGTTCTGCCTGATCAGCAGCAGCACGCACAACAATCCGGAGATCAGACCCGTCGCTTCAAGCCAGTTTTGCGCCCAGTAGTCGGCAGTGAGGTATTCCACACACACACTTCGTGATTCGGCGGCGAAGCCTGCCGTGCGCTAGCAGTCAATGCAAGGAGGTGCCTAACAGCGTGCGCGCCGACGAGAGCCATTTGCCGCTAAAATGACCGCCTACTTGCTGAACGGACGCACCATGGCAAAGCGCATCGCGATCGTCGAAGACGATCCGGATCAGCGGGCCAACTATCGAGACGCGATTACGAAGAAGGGCTACGACGTGGCTGCATACGCCAGTCGCGAAGAAGCGCTCGTCGGAATCGAACGCGAAATGCCGGATCTCGCGATTCTCGACATCATTCTCGGCGACGAAGTGGATGCAGGTTTCCAGTTGTGCCGGGATCTGCTCGTGCGCGCCCCAACGCTCCCGGTGATCTTTCTGACCGAACGCATCGGCGAAATCGACAAGATCTCCGGGTTGCGGCTAGGCGCGTGGGACTACCTGCCCAAACCAATCTCGCTGGACTATCTCGCGGAACGTATCTCATCGCTGTTGCGTATCAACGAAGTGCGCAACGCCGCCAGCACGAAGGAAAGCACCACCGCGCGTCGCGTCGGTGACCTGTCGCTCGATCAGGAAGCGCTGCTCGTATCGTGGAAGAACCAGCCGATCAACCTCTCCGGCACCGAGTTCCGCATGCTCGCGAAACTCGTTCGCGTGCCAGGTCATGCCGTCAGCTACGAAACGCTGATGAACGCGACGATGCAGAGCCTCGTGACCAACAACACCATCAACACGCACATGCGCAACATCCGCAAGAAGTTCGAGAAGGTCGATGCGGATTTCGCGTGCATCAAGAGTGAGTACGGATACGGGTATCGCTGGTCCGTTTAATGGCACGTTCGTGAACACCTCCGTGACGTGGAACCATGAAGGTAGGTAACCGCATACGCGGTCCGCGGCTCGGTACGAAGCTGATGCTCTGGGGTCTCGTACTGCTGATCGTGCCGTGGATCAGCTATCGCCAGTTGATCGGCATGGAACGGTTGCTGATTCAGGGGCAGTCGCAAGCGCAGTTGCTGACTGCAGAAGGCATTTCGACGCTGTTCAACGGCCGCGAAGACCTCTTCAACGACTTGCCCATCCGCATCGAAGACTACGAGTCGCTTTATGCGCGTCCTTTGCAGAACCCGATTCGCATCGACGGCAAGGAAAACGACTGGGAACCCGATAACGACAAGTTCATGAAGTTCGGTGTCGACGCCGAAGACAACCTGACCGACGGCGGTTTCAAGATCTTGCTCGGCGAACGCGGCGGACAGCTCTACGCGTTCATGCGCATCAAGGACGACGCCCTGGTCTATCGCAATCCCGAATATCTGCGCCTCGACAACGCCGACAGCGTGCGCCTCAACTTCATCCAGGATGACGGCGAAGACGGTCGTGTGGTCATCACGTTCACCGGGCCTGGCGTCACCACCGCATATCGCGTCGGTCCGGAGTGGAAACTCGCGGCCACCGGCGTACCGGAAAACCAGGTGCAGGGACACATGGAGCGCACCGCCGGCGGCATTGACCTCGAGTTTCGCATGCCCCTTACCATGCTCGGCTCTCGTAAGTTCTTCGGCCTGTCGTATGTCGATGTCGACGACGCCGATACGCGTGCAGTTCGCGCCATCACGCAAACGTTACCAACGGCGGGGAAATCGAGCTTTAACCTCGTCGTGCTGCGCTCGCCGGAGGTGCTCAACATCATTCAGGGGCTGGGCTATTCGGGCGCGCGCATTCTCGTCATAGACGCACAGAACCGCGTACGTGCCGAAACCGGAAGTTTCACCATGAGCGAAGACCGCGAAGCGCCGGATCCGGGTTGGGCATCCACCGCGCGCCGTTGGTTCGACGTCATTCGTCCCGCCGTACACAGGCTGGTGATGTGGCAGCGCTGGGACGACGAAGATCTGACGGAAGACTCGGCGACGGTGGTCAACAAGGTGATCGAGTCATCGCTGCGCGGCAATCCGATTGCCCTGCGTTGTCGCGTGAACGATCAGGAGATCATCATGGCCGCACACCCGATCGTGTCGCGCGACGCCGTGCTTGGTGGGGTCGTCGTCGAACAGAACATCGCGGATATCCTGGCATTCCAGCGTGCGGCGCTGGGACAGGTGATCGTGCTGTCGTTGGTGAGCCTGCTGGTGGTATTCGTCGTGCTGGTCGCCTTTGCGGGCCGGTTGGCGTGGCGCATCCGGCA
>CAZLDA010000142.1:0-8302 GCA_964557875.1 uncultured Pseudomonadales bacterium
AATCGATGCCGAGCAGCATTGTCGTCGATCGCGACGGTGTCGTTCGCTATGTCCATCGCGGCTACAAGCCGGGTGACGAGGCGAAGTACCTGGAAGTAGTCAAGAAGCTGATCAACAAGTAGCACGCGGACGCGGTAGAGGACCCATCAGATGCAACGGATCGCATTAACCTTCGGCGCGCTGCTCGTTTCATTGAGCATCAGTAATGCCGCATGCGCGGACGCGCTGGATGATCTGATGGATGCGCCGGTCGACGAGACCGCAACGCCAGCCGACGAGGCGGCGCCTACCGCAGCCAGGCCCAAGGAAGCTGTTGGGAACTCGGTGGCGCTCGACAGCCAGATGGAAGGCATCAAGCGCGATCTCGTCGAACTGAAACGCGATCTCGTGGTGCTGGAAGAAGAGCTTTTGTACCCCGCGAGTTCGCAGGTGGCGGTGTTCCTCTCCATGGATGTCGGTGAGTTCTTCGCACTCGACTCCGTGACGCTCAAGTTGAACGGCAAAGACGTCACCCACTACCTATACACAGAGAAGCAGACAGATGCGTTGTTCCGCGGCGGCGTGCAGCGGCTGTTCGTCGGCAATGTGAAACAAGGCGAAAACCAGTTGACCGCGTTCTTCACGGGAAAGGGTCCGGAAGGGCGCGACTACCGTCGGGCAACGACGGTGACCTTCGAGAAATCATTCGAGCCCAGCTACGTGGAACTGAAGATCTCCGACTCGACTGCGAAGTATCAGCCCGAGTTCGTAGCTACGGTTTCACCGTAGGTTGAGTGTCGTGTCCTAAAGACACTAGCAGCAAGGATGGTGCATGAAGGAACTTCTGTGCGACTGGATCTTGAGCTGCGTGCTCACGGTGCAGCCGGTGACCCCGTTGCCGGATCTGTATTACGGCACCGTCCTTTATGACTACTACCAGGACGACTATCAGCAAGCCTTGCTCGATGCACTGATCATCGAGCAGCGCGGCGCTGTCGGTAACGATCCGGTTCGACTGCAATTGGCGAAAGGCAGCTTCGCGTTCGCGGACGGCATGTTCGCGATGGCGGAGCAGACATTTGCCTCGGTTGGCGAAGGCGAACTGACCCCGCTCGACAAAATGCGCCTGTCGTTTCACCTCGCGCGTGAAGACTTTCGCCGCCAGGATTGGGCGGGGGTAGAGCGCAACATCGCGAACATCGATCTCGGCAAGAGCTGGCTCGGCCACGAGCGGATTCATCCCGAAGTGGAGTTCATGCGCGCAGAAGTCGCGACGCAGAAAGGCGACTTCTCAAGTGCACAGAACGCAATCGCACGTATCGATCCCAAAGCGGCTTTCGGTGCCTATGCGCTGTTCAACCTCGGTGTCGCGCAGCGCGCCGCGGGTCAGCTCGAGCAGGCTGAGCAAACGTTCGCAATGCTCGGTGCGATGGACGTCTACGAAGCCGACGCACTGGATCTGAAGCAACGCGCCTTAGTGGCGCTGTCGGTCGTGAAGCGCCAGCGCACAGAAGCTGCGTCCGCGGAGCAGGTGATCGGCGGCTTGCCGGCAGAGGGCCGCTATCGCGATCTTGCGCTGACGTCGTACGGCGGTCTCGCCATGGACAACGGTAACTACGAGCTTGCGGCGCGCATCTGGCTGTCGCTAAAGAAAGACGCGTACTGGTCCGAAAGCAGTGCCACGGCGCAGCTCGGTTTTCCGATGAGCCTCGAGCAGATGTCGTCGCGCGAACTCGCACTGACCAATTACCGGGCAGCGGAGGCAACGTTCGAAGGACGTCTGTCCGAACTGCAGACGGTAGCGACGCGAGCGCAAGACCCGGTTTGGGTCGGCGGTTTGCTGCAGGTGTTTGCACAACCCGCAGGCGACGACACGACGAATGAGGTCATGAAGGAGTGGCAGAAGACGCTGGGCCACACCGACTGGCTCGAATGGCTTGCCACTGAGGACGTCCAGGAACTGCTGCTGCAGTGGCGCGAACTGCGCACGATGCAGGAATGGCTGAAGGACTTACCCGACGAGCTTGCTACGTTCGACGCGTTGTCGACGGAACAGCGGCGGCGTGCGAGCGCGGCGCGCGAACTGATCGATACGCGCGGTTTGCGCGACCGTCGTGAGCAAAACGCACAGACGCTCGCAGACATGCACGCGCGCATCGACGCGCTGGCCGCCGCAACACCCGAACGCAGCACCGAATGGATGCTCGCGCTTGCCACTCCGGACGAAGCGAAGCTGCTGAACGATTTGAGTGCTAAGCGCGCGCTGTTGATGCAGACCCCTGATGACGAAACGCGTGCGGCGTTGCTTGCGCGTGTGGACTATCTCGAAGGGATTGCGTTCTGGAATCTCGCCGAAGATCGCTTGGCTCGTTTGCGTACGGTAGAAAACGAAGCGACAGCCACCGCGGAGCAGCTCGCCGAAATCGACGCGAAGCTGGTTCGGGTGTCGCGCGCCGAAGGCGAACTCGCTGCGGGAGTTCAAACCGACTTTCTGGCGTTTCAGACGCGAGCCGATGCGATCACGCGGGAAGTTGCCGTTGCGTTGGCCGATCGAGAGACGCGCCTCGGCGACCAGATCCGCTCCGGCATCCATCGCGAAATCGCGCAAGTCGAACGTCAGCTGGTGGTCACTCGCATCGCCATCGCGCGCGCAACCGATCAGCTCGCGATGGATCAGCTCTCAATGGACCAGGCAGAGGGTGGCCAATGAAGCGCTCGCTCGCTGTGACTGGTGCGTTGATCAGCGTCGGGATTCTGCTCGGTGGGTGTCACATGTTCGGCGGCGGCAAGAACGGCCCGCTCGAAGTTCGCGGACCCGCGGTCGCCGACGTGGTGAAGGAGCTGCCGAAGCTCGATCTGCCTGAAGTGCGCGTGCCACCGCCAAGCCGCGACGATGTCATTGCCGCGTATCAACAGGTGTACGGCGCCGTTCCCGATGCACGGGAGAACCAGGCTGTAGGCAAGCGGCTCGCCGACCTCGAGATGCAAGTGGGCGAGGATCGCGACGCGGCCGGAGAAGAGGCACCGTATCAGACCGCCATCGCTCTCTACGAGGAACTGCTCAAGCAACCGAATGGCGAGGACGTCGACCAGATCGTTTATCAGCTGGCGCGCGCATACGACGTCGTTGGGGACAACGCGAGCGCAAAGAAATATCTCGACCGACTCATCTCCGAATACCCGAACAGCGCGTACGTGGTCGAGTCGCGCTTCCGCCGTGGTGAAATGGCGTTTTCTGCTGAGCAATACGCGACCGCGGCCGAAGACTATTCGTTCGTCGTCGAACACGGCGCATCCACCAGCTACTGGCAGAACGCGAACTACATGCTCGGCTGGTGCCGGTTCAAGGAGTCGCAGCTCGACCAGAGCCTCGCCAGTTTCTTCGTCGTAGTGGACTCCATTACACCGGATGACGGAGAGCCGGACCGCGGCGCTCAGGAACTGTTGGATGACGTGTTGCGCGTAATCGTGCTTGCCGTGTCGTACCTCGACGGTTCAAAAACGCTCGCCGAGCACATGGACCGGCTGAACAAGCCTGTGTGGCAGCACCGGGTGTACGAGCGGCTGGCCGACGATCTGAAGTCGAAGGAGCGATACCTCGACAGCGTCGCCACGCTGGAGACGTTCATCGTAAACAACAGCCTCGATCGACGCGCGCCGGTGTTCAACAAACGCGTCATCGATACGTTGATCGCGGCGGACTTTCCGAGCGAAGTGCGGTCTCGCAAGGAAGACTTCGTAACGCGCTACGGGGTTCGAAGCAGCTTCTGGACGATGTACACCGAAGCCGAACGCGCCGACTACGTGCCGACACTCAAGGAGTATCTCGGCGAGCTTTCCAAGCTGTCGCACAGCGAAGCGCAGAAGAGCCGTGCAAATGCCGATTATCTGGAGGCGGCCGATTACTACGAACAGCTGGTGGCGACGTTCCCGACCGATCCCGGCGTGGCCGACAACCTGTTCCTCCTCGGCGAGGTCTATACCGAAGCCGGCGAACCCGCACGCGCGGTTGCAGCGTATCAGCGCGTGGTACACGAACATCCGACCTACGAACGCGCCAACGAGGCGGGTTACGCCGCGATTCTCGGCCTCGATGAAGTGCTCAAAGGCCTCGGACCTGACGACCGCGAGTTGTGGCAGCGCGTGAAGATCGATGCGCAGATCGAATTCGCGATGCTGTTCCCCGACGACCCGCGTTCTGCACCGGTTGAAGCCGCTGCGGCCGACACGCTGTTCTCGCTGGCGCAATACCAGCAGGCCATGGACCTGGCCGATCACCTCATCCGCACGCGCCCCGATCTCGATCCCAAGTTATCGCGCACGGCTTACGTGATTCTTGGTCATGGGGCATTCGAGCTTGGCCAGTATGCGTCGGCAGAGCGTTCGTATCGCTCGTTGCTTGCTGTACCGGGGGGCGATCCGGCGGGCGTCGCTGCGATCAACGAAAAACTGTTGGCGGCGATCTACAAGCAAGGCGAGGCGGCGGAGCAGAGTGGCGCCACCGATGAAGCGGTTCGCAACTACATGCGGATTGCGGCGGATGCACCCGGATCCGAACTCGCGGCGAAGGGCCACAACGACGCGATTGCACTCGTCGAAGGACAAGGCAACTACAAAGAAGCCGCAGACCTGCTGCAGGACTTCCGTTCGAAGTACCCCGACAGTCCCTACGGCGCCGACTCGACGAAACGCCTGGCCGGACTCTACGAGAAGTCCGAGTCATGGAACCAGGCGGCGAGTGAGTATCGGCGCGTTGCTGCGGCTGACGGGGACGCAGAGGTGCGGCGCCAGGCGCTTTATCACGCCGGCGAGCTGTATCTGCAGACCAACGACATCCCCGCTGCAATGGAAGCGTTCGGCACGTATGCGGACACGTATCACCAGCCGGCCGACCTTGCGCTCGAAGCAATGCAGAAAATGGACGAGATGTATCAGAAGGCGGGCGACTCGTCGAAACGACGCGTGTGGCTGCACAAGAAGATCGAGCTGGTCGACACTATGGGCAGCGCGGCGCCGAACCGCGCGAAATATCTCGCCGCCGAGGCGCAGCTGGTGCTGGCGGACGACGAGCGAGCGGCGTTCGACGCGGTGCAATTGGGCGATCCTCTTGCCACCAGCCTCAAGCGCAAGACGCAGGCGCTGAAGGACACGATCAGCGCGTACGAACGCGCCGCGAATTACGGTGTTGCGGAGTTCGCCACGGCGTCCACGTACCAGATCGCCGACATTTACGCGGCGCTGTCCCGACAGCTGATGGAGTCGTCGCGCCCGAAGGGTCTCTCCGACATGGAACTCGAACAATACGACGTGCTGCTCGAAGAGCAGGCGTTCCCGTTCGAAGAACAGGCCATCTCGCTTCACGAGATCAACGTGCGCAGAAGCTGGGACGGCGTATACGACCAATGGGTTCAGAAGAGTTTCGAAGCATTGCGCGCATTGGTACCGGCGCGCTTCGACAAACAAGAGATGCAGGTGGGTTATGTCGATACGATTCGTTGAATCGCTGACGATTTGCGTCTTGCTCGCACTCGCGGGCTGCAGTTCATCTCCGCCTGTTCAGCACACGAACGGGGCGGCGGGCGCACCCCCGGTTGAGGTGGATCGCAAGTCCGAAGCGCTGTTCGAACAGGCGCTCGCCGCGATTCAGGCGCAACGCTACACGGAAGCCGAATCGCTGCTCAAAGAACTCACCGCGCGCGATCCGTTGTTGTCGGGTCCGTGGGTGAATCTCGGTGGTGTGTACGAAGCGCTGGGCGACAACGACGCCGCGCAGCACGCGTACAAGAAGGCGATCGACGCGAACCCCAACAATTGCGCGGCTTATGTCGATCTCGGCGTCTTGTCGCGGCGCGCCGGCGATTTTCTGAGCGCAGAGGCCAACTACCTTGCGTGCACGCAACGTGTACCGAACTTTCGCGAGGCGTATCTGAACCTCGGCATTCTCTACGAGCTGTACCTCGGTCGTCTCGACGACGCGCTGCAGGCATATCAGACCTATCAAACGCTTTCGGAGAACCCGGACATGCGCGTTGCCGGCTGGGTTTCCGATCTCGAGCGCCGCATCGCTGGAAACGAATCATGAACATGTGCATGCGAAGCGTAGTGTTCGTTTGCGCGCTCTCGATCAGCGCCGGTGCGTTTGCCGAACAGGATCCGAAGCCGAACGGCCGCATCCGAATGGACGAGACGGTGATATCGGGTAACCAGGAACTGCCGAAGGTGCTGTACATCGTGCCCTGGCAAGACCCGAGCGGCATCCCGAAGATTGAACTCGATCCCAATTTCACCGAACACGAAGTGTTCCGCCATCTGTATCCGCCTGCGTACAGACGCGAGCTGCAGTACTACGACGTGCTGAAGTCGTCGGAGGCGAAGCAGTGACCGGTGCATCTCGATCAATTCGTGATCTCGGGCAACCCAGGTCCGCCCGAAGTCCTGTAAACAGTGCGACTGCAATGGAGGAATGAAGAAAATGGACTTGTACTCGAAGATAGTTCTGTTCTTTCAACACGGCGGGGAGTTCATGTACCCGATCGCCCTGGTGATGGCGATTGGTGTCGCGATCTCGCTCGAGCGGTATTTCTATCTCGCGAGACAGACCTCCGCGAACCGTCGCGATTACGAGAAGATCCTGCCGCTGCTGCGTGCCCAACGTATGCGCGAAATTCAGGACCTGGCGTCGAAATCGAAATCGGCGGTATGTGCAATCGTTACCGAAGGCATCGCCCGCTTGAGCCATACGCGGCGTCGCCAGGACATCGAATATGCGATGGAAGAGCAGTTGCTGGAAGTGCTGCCGAGCATCGAGCGTCGCACGCCGTATCTCGCGACCTTCGCCAACGTGGCAACGCTGCTCGGCTTGCTCGGTACCGTAATCGGCCTGATCGGAGCGTTCACCGCGGTCGCTTCTGCCGACCCGGCGGAGAAGGCATCGCTGCTGTCGCAGAGCATTTCGGTTTCGATGAACTGCACGGCCTTCGGCCTGATGGTCGCAATTCCCTTGTTGCTGCTGCACTCGATGCTGCAAAGCAAGACCAGCGCCATCGTCGAGAGTCTCGAAATCGCTCAAGTGAAGTTCCTCAATCTGCTGGAAGACCGGCCGGAACGCACAGCGCCGAAGTCGGCACCGGCAAGCCCCGCGAACGCGAAGGCTTGATCGGCCCCTTTTTCAAAGTAGCCCTTCTTTAAAGCAGAGAAGTACCGAAGGAGCGACTCAGATGAGCCGACTGAAGAAGCGCCGGAGCGCGCACCTGAAGGAAGCCGAGCTCGAAGTTACGCCGTTCATGAACATGATGATGCTGCTGGTGTGCGCACTGCTGGCATCGGTCGTGTTCACCAAGATCACGGTGATCGATCTCGATTTCCCGTCGGGCAACGGTACCGGCGAGTTCGACCCGGACCTGGTGCACCTGGAAGTGATCGTTCGAAGCGATCAACTCGTAGTGGCGGATGGTCGCGGCGGTTCGATCAAGACGCTGCCGATGGTCAACGGCCAGCAGGACCTCAAGGGACTGTCGCTCGTGCTGCAGGAACTGAAGCGGCGGATGCCTGAAAAGCGCGACATCATGATTCTGTTGGAATCCGAGACGAACTATCAGACGCTCGTGTCGGTAATGGATCGGGTTCGATCGTATTCGACCGTTGTCGCCATGGAAGTGGTCGAAGCGGAATTGTTCCCGGTCATTTCGCTGGGCGACCCGCCGGCGAAGGCAACCTGACAAACAGATAAGAAGAGTAGTAGCGATGGCCTCGTTCCGGGCGAAACACAGACGTGCCGTAGTGAAGCGGCAGAACAACATAGTGACGTTGAACCTCGTGTCGCTTACCGACTTCTTCACGATTCTGCTCGTGTTCCTGCTGGCGAACTCGAGCGAGACGGAAGTTCTGACGATGAACTCGTCGATCAAACTGCCGGAGTCGACGTCTCACCAACGACCCGAAGATCGCATGGTGATCTCGGTGAGCAACGACCAGATCGTAGTGAACAGCCGCCGCGTTGCGGACGTGGCGGAAATGAAGCCGACACAGACCGGCCTCATCGCCGGACTCGAGCAGGAACTGCGCGACGAGGCGAAGCGCCGCGGCGAAGTGCCGAGCGATGGTTTCGACGTCACCGTCATGGGTGATCGCGAGATTCCGTACTGGTTGTTGAAGCGAATCATGATGACCTGTCAGGCGACCGACTTTGCGAACGTGTCGTTGGCGGTCAACCGAACCAAGGCAGCGCTACCTGACGAGGCGCCGGTTGGCAATGCGACCGCAGCCGTGACGTCTTCGCAGCCGGGAGGCGCATCGTGAGCGTCGCCGTCGCGCGTATGCACTA